>QIJI01000110.1 GCA_003231795.1 Gammaproteobacteria bacterium | reverse complement strand
AACATGAAAAAATTATACGCCGGTGCCAGCAACTCACATTTCAGGTTTCTTCGGCGATCATCTTGAGATCTTGCTCGCGCTGCTTCTGCTGGCGGAACAAGATGTAGGCTGCTAACAGTACCCCGATTGCAACCGTCAGTATGATGATTGTTGCCAGCGCATTGATGTCAGGACGCAAGCCGAGGCGTACGCGCGAATAAATCAGCATGGGCAGGGTGACAGCACCTGGGCCCGATACAAAGGAGGCAATAATCAGGTCGTCGAGCGATAGCGTGAACGCGAGCAACCAGCCGGCCAGCATGCCCGGAGCCAGTAACGGCAGCGTAATATCGGCGAGCACTCGAAATGGTCTGGCTCCGAGGTCCATCGCGGCTTCCTCAAGATCCTGTGCCATTCCAGCCAGTCGGGACTGGATGATTACCGCAACATAGGCCATCGAGAAAGTGATATGCGCAATCGTGATGGTGGTAAATCCACGTTGATCGGGCCAGCCGATAAAATTTTTGAGCCATATAAACATCAGTAACAACGACAGGCCGGTGATGACTTCGGGCATTACCAGCGGTGCTGAAATCATGCCGCTGAACAGTGTGCGGCCTCTGAAACTTCCGAAACGTACCAGTGCCAGACCCGCGAAGGTACCGAACAACATCGCAAATGTGGCGTTGACCGTTGCGATTTTCAGGCTTAGCGCAACCGCTTCCCAGACCTCTTCGCTTTCGAACAAAACGCCGTACCATCTGGTCGAAAAGCCACCCCAGACTGGCACTATTCGGGACTTGTTGAACGAATAGACCACCAGCAGGATCATCGGGATGTAGAGAAACGCGATCCCGAAACAGGTGGTGAAGAAAAGGAACCTGGATTTTTTACCGACGCTCATTGTGTTTCGGCCTCCTTGCCCTGCATATGCTGATACAACATCATTGGCAGCACCAGCACCAACAGCAACGCGATCGCAACTGCCGAAGCCACGGGCCAGTCGATATTGGAATTAAATTCGTTGTAGAGTACCCGCCCGATCATCAAGACGTTACCGCCACCGAGCAGGTCGGGGATGACGAATTCTCCGGTCGCAGGAATAAACACCAGTAATGATCCGGCGACAATTCCCGGAATGGTCATTGGCATGGTGACCGTGAAAAACGTTGTCGTTGGCCGGGCACCGAGGTCGGAAGCCGCCTCAAGCAGGGTCCAGTCGAGTTTTTCCATGTTCGCGTATAGCGGCAGAATCATGAATGGCAGATAGGTATAGACAATACCGATGTAAACCGCGGTCTCGGTGTATAGCAGACGAATGGGTTCGAAACCAAACCACCTGATTATGTCGTTGATCAAACCCTGATCGGCCAGAATTCCCATCCAGGCATAGACACGCAACAGGAACGAAGTCCAGAAGGGCAGGATGATCAACATCAGCAATACATGTTTGGTGGTATGGTCGGAGCGTACGATCGCATACGCCATCGGGTAACCAATGAGCAGACATAAAATAGTCGAGATTGAAGCAATCTTGACCGAGTTCAAATAGGTATTGACGTAAAGATCGTCTTCCCACAGGTAGGCGTAATTGTCGACCACGATGCGGATCTGCATCACGCCTTCGTCTGCCCACTCAATCAGATTGGTGTAGGGCGGGCTTTTCAGGGCATATTCCGCGAAGCTGATTTTAAGGACAAAGAAAAACGGTGCGAGAAAGAAAATCAATAACCAGACAAACGGAATCAGCAGGATTAGCAGTTTCCAGTTACTATGAAGCATATGTGTAAATCGGTGCATTAACCTGCTTTTGAGGTCAGCCTCCGCGACCATGGTCGATTCGGCGGGGGAGTTCATTTGGTCAATACCACCGAGCTCGACGGCTCCCAACTGAGATACACTTCTTCGTCCCAGTCGATTGGCGGGTTGCCATCTTTTGGTCTGACCTGGTTGGGCGAGGTTATTTCCAGAATTCGGTCGCCTTCTATCTGTATCCGGTAGGTAGATGTGCCGCCGAGATAGCCGATGTCGTGAACCATTCCCTTGATCGAATTGGTGTCGTTATCCGGGGCCTGTTTGGAAATTTTCATTTTCTCGGGGCGTAACGCAATCCAGACCTTGGAACCTTCCTGTATCGACATGCCGTGATCGACATAAAACTCGCAATCAGGATTATGACTTTTGACAATGACGTGATCCGGCCCGTTTTCAACTACCCGCCCTTCGAACATATTGGCATTCCCAATAAACGTGGCCACGTGCCGCGAATTTGGGAATTCGTATATTTCGGTGGGGGTGCCGATTTGCTGGAATCGCCCGTTATCCATCACTGCGATCCTGGTCGACAGTGTCATCGCTTCTTCCTGGTCGTGCGTGACCACCACGAAAGTTATCCCGAGTTGCTCCTGGAGGTTCATCAGTTCGTATTGGGTTTGTTCGCGCAGGCGTTTATCCAGCGCGCCCAAGGGTTCGTCCAGCAGTAACACTTTCGGTTGTTTGACCAGGGCTCGCGCGAGGGCAACCCGCTGGCGCTGGCCGCCTGATAACTGGTGCGGTTTACGTTTCGCAAACTGCGAAAGCTCCACCATCGAGAGCATTTCCTCGACGCGTTGGTTGACTTCCTTGAGCGCAATGCCATCCCGCTTCAAGCCATAGGCGACATTCTTTTCCACCGTCATGTGCGGAAACAGCGCATAGGACTGAAACATCATGTTGACGGGTCGCTCGTAAGGCGGCACATCATTCATGTTGGCACCGTCAATCAGAATGTTACCTGCAGAGGGATATTCAAAGCCGGCAAGCATGCGCAACAGAGTCGACTTGCCACAGCCGGAACCGCCAAGAAGACAGAACAACTCGCCCTTGTAAATATCGAGGTCGACGCTGTCGACTGCAGTGAAATCACCGAAGTGTTTGCTGACACTTTGTATCTTGATGAATGGTTCAGCTTCCGGATCCATCCAGGGACGGTCGGTATAATTGATATCCATCGTTCCCCCTGTATTGTTTGACTAAAAAAAGCCGGGACGACAATCGAAGGTCTTTCCCGGCCTGGTTTTTAGTTGCCGGACTTGAAGTTGGTCCAGGTCCGCGTGCGCACCCTTTCTGCCTTCGGCGGCAACGGGGCGAGTGTATACATGGTTGAAATTTGCGCTGCAGTCGGGAAGGCTGCCGGGCTACCGGTTACGGCTTCGTCGATCATTGGAATGGCAGTCTTGTTAGCCGTTGCATACCAGGTGAAATTACTGTCAGCAGCACCCACTTCGGGACGCATCATGTAATTCAGGAAAAGATGTGCGTTTTCGACATTCTCGGCATCCGCGGGGATTACCCAGCCATCAATCCAGAAGTTCGAGATCTCGGGCAGGAAGAAATCCAGAACGACCCCGGTGTTGGCTTCTTCTGCTCCAGACATGGCCAGCAGTCCATCAGGCCCCCAGGTGATTGAGACACAGAATTCTTTTTCCGGCATACGCTGATAGGCGTAGTTGTCAAAGGTTTTGATATAAGGGCGAACTTTTTTCAACATTGCTTCGACTTCCGCGTAGTCAGCCTTGTTGGTTGAATCCGGAGATTTACCGAGATAGGCCAGTGCCATCGGAATAACATCGGTCGGTGAGTCCAGGAATGAAACACCGCATTTCGCCAGTTCTTTCATGTGTTTGGGATCGAAGATCATATCGATACTGCCAATCGGCGCATCGGGATAGGTCGCGAGCACCAGTTCACGGTTATAGGTAACACCGTGTGTACCCCACATAAACGGGACAATGTAGTTATGACCCGGATCCCATTTGGCGCCGAGTTGCGCCATAACATCCGGACTCATGTGCTTGAGGTTCGACAGCTTGGACTTGTCGAGTTTTCTGAGGATGCCGCCTTTGGACAAACGTGCGGCCTGTGACGCGGCATGTGAAACAACGTCGTAGCCTGAATTGCCCGCGAGCAATTTCGAGTCGATCGCTTCCACTGAATCATAGGGAGTGAAGGTCACATCGATATCATATTCTTTGGCAAAATTATCGATGGTATCCTCGGCCATATATTCGGCCCAGTTGCTGACATTGAGCTTGCCATTGAGCTGACCGGCAGCAGAGGCCAGGGTTGCTCCAGTCAGCAGGGCAGCGGTAGCTGTTGCGACCAAAGTCGATTTTAAAACTATGCCTGTTTTCATTGGGTTTCCTCCTCGGAAATTATAGCTAGCCAGGTATATGCAAATATTATTATCAGTTTTCAGTCTTTAACCCTGGCTTAACATAGCCGGGATTATGGCTGCACTACACTTGAGTCAGTGACATTATCAAATGACGATTAGAATGTCACATCAATTGTCGCAGTGGTCAAGCCGAGCACCGCAGCTTTAAATGTAAAATCTGATTTCATGATTCCTCCTCGGAATTTCCAAATTTAAGCTTTTCTGGTCCAATGATCATTTGCCCCTCAGATTGGGGAAAATAACATCGACTAACTCGAATACCGCCTGAATCGCAGGTTCGCGCTTGAAACCAGGGGGTCCTATTAAAAAATTCTGCCACAGGCCATCGATCATGCCTTCGATGCTGAGAGCGGCGGTGGATGCGCTGAGGCGGGCTGGGGATTGTTCCCCGGCAGCTTTGCAAAGCGAAAACATCTTGTCTGAAAAGGCTTTATCGTTGGCGCCGCAAACACGCATGTATTTTGGTCGCGACCGCGATTCACCCCAGAACGCAAACCAGACGCTTATTTTCCGGCGGTTGCAGATCCTGGCGGTGAATGAAGACCTGATCAGTGCCTGCAGTTGCGAGTAGGGATCGGCAGGCGCTGATGCCACCGCAGTCTGCCAGTTGGATTTGTATTCGTCGCTCAGATAGCGAAGTGTTTGATCGAGCAAAGCTTCTTTGCTGTGGAAGTGAAACAGTACGTTTCCCTGGGAAAGGTCGGCACGCTCGGCAATGCGCGCCAGCGTGGTTTGCGAAATTCCGAGCTTGTCGATGCAATCCATGGTCGCATCAATTAATTGTTGTTTGCGAAATTCGCTCTGGCTCTTGCGATTTCGGCCTGCGAAATTCTTGTCAGTAACAGGAGTCGTCAAGATTAAGCGCCTGTGGTAAGTGTCGGCAACTTTACGCTTTACTGAGTGAATGGTCAATAAAAACGCATATATCATTGAAATATATTGAAAAATTAAAAATTTTAATTATAATTATCGAAACTTTTTACCAATTTCCAGAATCGGGGGAAGACCGCATGAGCACATCAACAGAACTTAAACAGCGTGATAATCAATTCATTCACCCCTGGGACGATATTGTCAAATTGGGTAGTCATCAGCGTACCTTGTTAAGCAGGGGCGATGGGGTCTATGTTTACGACAGCGATGGAAATCGCTTGCTCGATGCGCCGGCAGGCATGTGGTGTGTCAATATCGGTCACGGGCGCACCGAGATGGCACAGGCGATTTACGATCAGGTCATGGCGCTTTGTTATGTCTCACCGTGGTCGCTAACTACCGGTCCAGCAGCTGACTTTGCCGCGCAACTTGCCGCTCTGGCGCCGGGTGATCTAAACCACGTCTTCTTTACCACCGGGGGTTCCACTGCGGTCGATTCGGGGCTACGTTTTGTGCAGTTTTACAACAATGTGCGCGGTAAGCCGAACAAGAAGCACATTATTTCGCAAATGCGGGGTTACCACGGCAGCACCTATCTCGCTGGCAGTGTCTCGGGTAAGGAGCGCGACAAGACCAATCTCGATTGCGAGACGGACCTGGTGCACCACATTCCGGCACCGCACCCGCTGCACAAACCTGAAGGGCAATCCGATGCCGAATTTCTCGAGACCTGTGTCGGTAACCTCGAGAACATGATCGACGAAGTCGGTAGCGAAAACTGCGCGGTGTTCGTGGCCGAACCGATTCTGGCCTCCGGGGGTGTCATAGTGCCACCCGAGGGTTATCACAAACGTTGTCTCGAAGTTTGCCGCAAGCACGACATGCTTTATCTGTCCGATGAAGTCGTCACCGCGTTTGGACGACTCGGGCACTGTTTTGCTTCCGAGGACGTGTTTGGTATCCAGCCGGATCTTATTACTACCGCGAAGGGACTTACTTCGGGTTATATCCCCATGGGCGCGTTGCTGGTTTCCGAACGGTTGATCAAAGAAATTCATAGCTGCGGTGGTGATAGTGCGGTTTTTTCCAACGGTTTTACTTATTCAGGTCATCCGGTGGCTGCTGCTGCCGGAATTAAAAACCTGGAAATCATGCAGCGTGAAAACTTGTTTGAGCAGGCTCGCGAGAATGGTCTTTACCTGCAACAGCAAATGCAAACGCTGCGTGATATTTCGATTGTGCGAGATGTGCGCGGGCGTGGATTGATGGCCTGCGTTGAATGTGAGTTGAAAAAGGGCGGTGATGACCTTGCGATGGACTATGAAATCGGGAATCTCATTGACAAACATTGCCAGGCGCTGGGTTTGATTGTGCGCCCGATTATTAATATGTGTGTCATGTCGCCGCCGCTGACTATTACCCGGGATCAGATTGACGAGATGGTTGCGATATTGCGCCAGGGAATTTTAAAGGCGATGGATGAAGTGAATGAACTGGAAACCGATGCCGCTGCCGCAGAGCATCATCACCCGAGTCCGAGCGCATAACACCTGGCAATAGAAATCAAATTCAGAGGTTAGCAAAATGAAGCTACTTACAGCGCAGGAAGTATTTGAAAATCCGGTAAGCCGCCAGGGTTTGCCGGCCTGGACTTATAATAATGCCGAATTGACGCAGCTCGAGATAGATCAGGTATTCCTGCGTCACTGGTTATTTGTCTGCCATGTTTCGGAGATCCCGAAGCGAGGTGATTATCAGTGCCTCAGCATGGGCAATGAGCGCGCCGTCGTGGTGCGCGATGAAGAAGATCAGATTCGGGCATTTAGAAATATGTGTCGCCATCGTGCTTCTCGCGTCGTTGCTGATGAAAAAGGTCATTGCGGGAAATCTTTCATCTGTCCGTTCCATGGCTGGTCTTACAACCTCGATGGCAGTTTGAAAAATATTCCCAGGTCAGACAGTTTTCCGCAGATCGACAGGCAGGAATTAGGTTTGAAGACGCTTGATTGCGAAGTCTGGCATGGTTTGATTTTCATTCGCTTCGGCGGAAGCGGCTTGTCGGTGGCGGAGCAGTTTACCGAAGCCGAAGAAGAAATCGGTCTATATCGAATTGATGAAATGCAGTCGCTCGGACGTACCTACGACATTGACTTTAATCTTGACTGGAAGGCGGTGCTCGATGTCGATAATGAGGGCTACCATGTGCCCATCGGGCATCCGGGTTTACTTGACTTGATGGGGCGTAGCTATGTCGATCAGATATTGAACTGCGGTTTGAGCCGGTCCTGCGGAAGTTTCAAGGATCGCAAGTTTCGCAATGATCTGAATCGCGAGTACGCCGAGGCCTTGCCAGATAGCTATCTGCCTGTGTCGCATCAGCATTTGTGGATTTACTGGGGCATGTTCCCAGGTCTGGTGCTGACCTTGTTTCCAGATCAGATCGAGATTTACCAGTTCTTGCCGCGCGGAAGTCAGAAAAGCGTTATGCGGGGTATTAGTTATGCGCTACCAGACGATCGACCCGAGATGCAAAAGGCGCGCAAATTAAATCAAAAAATCAATACGGCAGTTGGTGGTGAAGATATGGATCTAATTGAATGGGTAGCCGAAGGCATGCGTTCCAGTGCCTTTGATGGCCTGATGCTGTCCGATCTTGAGATCGGCGTAGCATCGTTCCACAATCAGATGCGTGAGCTGCTGCCCGTGATGACGCTTGAGCAGGCACCCGTTGCAGGAACCTTACAGCAGGTAAATGAGAATATGCAGTCACAGGCAAAAGTCGCGCTGGTGCAATAGACGGTGGCGGTAGATTCCCGTTATGACCCGCTTTTCGAACCGATTCAGATTGGTCCGGTAACCGCGCCCAACCGATTTTACCAGGTGCCGCATTGCAGCGGAATGGGCTATCAACGCCCGCAAACTATGGCTGCAATGCGAGGCGTCAAGGCCGAAGGTGGCTGGGGTGTGGTGTGTACAGAATACTGTTCCATTGATGCCGGTTCTGACGAAGGCAGTTATCCCTATGCGAGCCTGCGGGATGATGACGATATCCGCAATCTTCGGTTAATGACCGATGCCGTTCACGCTCACGGAGCACTCGCGGGGGTCGAGCTCTGGTATGGCGGCCATACCTCCGCCAATCTGGAGTCACGCGAAATTTCGCTTGATGTTGCAAGCCTGTCGAATTCTCAGGCGCAGGGATTTTCGGTTCAGAGCCAGGCCATGAGCCGCGATGATATTGCTGATTTTCGTGAGATGTACAAGGCCGCTGCCGCTCGTGCGGTGGCTGCCGATTTCGATATCGTATATGTCTACGGTAATCACTATTACCTGCTGCACAATTTTATGAATACCGAACTCAATCATCGCGATGACGAGTACGGTGGTTCGGTTGAAAACCGGGTGCGATTGTTGCGTGAAGTTATCGAGGATGTGCGCGAAGTTGTATCGCATCGCTGTGCGGTTGCAGTTCGATTTTCGATCCCGTTCGACTACGAAAATGATCCTGATCAGCTACTCGAATGCTTCAAGCAGATTGCCGAACTGCCAGATTTGTGGGATTTCACCGTTTCATCCTATGATCACGAAATGGGTAGTTCGCGCTTTGTCAAAGAAGCAGTACACCAGGAACTGGTCACTAAAATCAAATCCCTGACCAGCAAACCCGTGGTCACCGTTGGGCGTTTTACTTCACCCGACACGATGCTGGCGCAAATTAAAAGTGGAAAGCAGGATTTCATTGGTGCCGCGCGTCCGTCAATTGCGGATCCGTTTCTGCCGAATAAAATCAGAGAGGGTCGGCTCGAAGACATTCGTGAATGTATCGGTTGCAACATTTGTTACGCGCATAATTCTCTCGGGGTTCCAATTCGCTGTACCCAGAATCCGACCATGGGTGAGGAATGGCGGCGCGGATGGCACCCGGAAGTTATTCAACCTCGACATGCAGATGAATCGGTACTGGTGGTGGGTTCAGGCCCGGCCGGCCTGGAGGCAGCTTGCAGTCTTGGAGCTAGAGGTTACCAGGTTATTCTGGCCGAAGCGCAGCACGAACTGGGTGGGCGTATCAATCGTGAAGCCGCGCTGCCAGGCCTGTCTGAATGGGCGCGCGTTCGTGACTGGCGCCTGGGCCAAATCAGTCGTAGGTCAAATGTCGAGATTTATCCCGATAATCGACTGGATGCTGATGCGATTCTGGAACTCGACAGCCAGCATGTGATATTGGCGACCGGTGCCCGATGGCGTAACGATGGTGTTGGTGTGGCATTGCAACGTCCGTTTACCGGTTACGATCAACCTGCAGTGATTTCGGTAGAACAGATTCTGGATGGGTATGTCGCCGAAGGTGCGGTATTGATTTATGATGACGATCATTACTATCTGGGGGGCGT
>QIJI01000043.1 GCA_003231795.1 Gammaproteobacteria bacterium | reverse complement strand
TCGACCGAAGCGGCGGCGCAGCAGGCCGATCTGATCGTAACCGACGTCTGGGCAAGCATGGGGCAGGAACAGGAACAGGAACAACGGGTAAAAGTTTTTTCTGCCTTCCAGGTCAATCAGCAATTAATGTCGTTAGCCGATAAAGATGCACTTTTCATGCACTGCTTGCCGGCTCATCGTGGTGAAGAGGTGACTACCGAAGTGCTCGATAGCGCTCAATCGGTGGTCTGGCAGGAAGCGGAAAATCGGCTTCATGCGCAAAAAGCATTGCTTGAAATTTTAATCAAGCAAAAATTTTAAGGAACCTCCGCAAAAAGCAGAGCTTCCTTAAGCCTCGAGCACCTCCAGTCGGTTATGCCCCTTTTCGGTAGCCAGCTTAAGCGCAGTATCGACACGTACCAGTAGCTCGCCTGACGATGCCCCCGGCCTGACCGTTTGGCTGCCCAGACCCACACTCATGGTCAATAAGGGGCCGATCGGCGATTTTCGATGTTCGATTTTTTTATCGGCCAGTCCCTTTATCACCTGTTTCGCAATTTGACGTGCTTCGGCACAACTCACTCCGGGTAAAAGTAAAGCAAATTCAGCACCATGCAATCGCGCTACCATCTGGCTTTGATGCGATACCTGATCGCTTAGCAGACGTGCGATTTCACCCAGATAACGATCTGCGGCCTGCTGGCCGTGATGGGCGTTGAATTCGTGGTAGTAATCGATATTCAGTTTCAACAGCGACACAGGCAGGTTGTTACCGTGATAACTGTTCCAGATTTCTTCAAGATGAACTCGAAAGGCCCGGTAGCTGGCGACCCCGGTTAATTCGTCGGTTAGCGAAATCTTCTCCAGGGCCTTATTGTTCTGTGAAACCGATTGCAACAGGCGCTGCAGATCGTCCACCAGGGTTTCGTTGTCGTAGCGATAATAAAGCGCGTTGTTAAGGAGTTCACTCATGCGTTTAACACTGATAAATCCAGCAGTCATGAAAAATAGGTATAAAAAGCTGAGCAGGTAGGTTTCCGAGTTATTTTGCAGGAATAACCAGACGGTCACCGGCATCATTATGGTGAGTAAATAGGTTATGTAAACTCGAAGCGAGGTCGACAGGTACGCGATAGCTCCGGCCGCCATTACCAGCAACAACGAATGCAATATGATCTGCAGCTTGAGCGTTATGTAGGGCATTAGAAGGGCCGCGCCGAGACCGAGCATCAGCCCGGTGAGGCTAGCCCCAATGTAAAAACGGGTATGCCATATCTGGTACGGAAAATAGGCCTTGTTGTCGAGATTTAAAAACTGATTCAGCCCTCTCCATCTCACTATCAAAATGCCGAGCAGCAATAGAAACCATCCAATTACCCAGTGCCCCCTGCCCTGAATCGACAACTCCACATAAGCCAGTATCGACGTCAGTGAGGACACGAACAGCGTGATGAAAATACCGAAACGGAAACGGTGATAGAGAAAGCTGACCAGTTCCTGTTGCTGTAACTGATTGCTGCTGAGTGACTGATTCTCGTTATTAATCGCGAAATCCTTTTGTGGTCTATGTTCGCTATTACGAATGTAATATAGTGCGGCCACAAGTTTAGCGGATATTGGAAGTGATGAGCAATACGCAGGAGTATGTACAGTGGTTTCGCGGTGCCGCGCCTTATATCAAGGCCCACCGCAAAAAAACCTTTGTCATATTGGTATCCGATGATGTCATTCATTCCGACCGGTTTATTGGACTGGTACATGATTTAGCATTGCTCAATCACCTCGGCATTAAACTGGTTATCCTGCATGGCAGTCGCAAATCCATCGATTCACATCTGGCTAAAAACGGAGTGGACTCGAATTTTCACAACAACATAAGAATCAGTGACGCAACATCGATGCCGCTGATCGTGCAGGCCATTAATGAAGTGAAAACCTTTTTCGCGTCCCAGTTATCGATGGGGCTACCAAATACACCGATGTCTGGATCGGAGATATCCCTGCTTAGCGGTAATTTCGTTACCGGCATGCCGCTAGGGATAATCGACGGTATCGATATGCAGCACTCGGGCAAGGTGCGGGATATCAAACACGAGGAAATTGCCGATTTACTCGCGAACCATGTAGTCCTGTTATCTAATCTGGGATACTCTCGCACCGGTGAAGTCTTCAACCTGCCCGCCGAAGAACTCGCCTGTGAAGTAGCCTGCTCGCTGCAAGCCGACAAGCTGATTTTCATCCACGAAGATCTGGGCGAAGGGAAATCCGCCCCCAGCTCCCTGTCAACGAGTGATGTCGAAGCCATGCTCGAGACAGGCCAGGTATCCGACCCCATTCGAAATGTTTTACAACAGGCGATCAGAGCGATTCAGTTGCAGGTAAAACGGGTGCATTTAATCGATCAAGGCATCGACGGAGGCTTACTGCTGGAACTATTTACCCGGGACGGTTGTGGCACCTTGATAACAAATTTGTTTTACGAGGGAATTAGAAGTGCCAGCATCGACGATATCGGTGGCATCCTGAGCCTGATCGAGCCACTGCAGGCCAATGGAGTATTGGTGGAACGGTCACGTGAACAGTTAGAGCTTGAAATTTCCTGCTTTCAGGTTATTGAAAAGGATGGCATGGTGATCGCCTGCATCGCGTGTATTCCCGCGGATGTAGCCGGCCTGATGGAAATTGCCTGCCTCGCAGTGCATTCCGGGTATCAAAATACTGGTCTGGGTAAACAATTACTGGAGCTCGCCGAACGCCAGGCACAAAAATCCGGCGCAAACCAATTATTTGCGTTAACAACCCGCACATCGCATTGGTTTATCGAACATGGTTTTAGTGAAAGTAATGATTTAGAACTACCGGAAAACCGACGCGCCAGATTGAATCCGGGACGTGGATCCAAAATTTTAACCAAATCGATCTAGCCCGAACTCAGGTAATCAACTACTGCCATGCCCTATGATCTCAGTGACAAACTTGTAATCGGCGTATCGTCAAGGGCGCTGTTTGATCTCAGCAGGGAAAACGAAATTTACGAAAATGAGGGGTTGGAGGCTTATTGTCGTTATCAACTGGATCATGAAAGCGATGTATTAAAACCCGGCACCGGTTTCGCTTTAATTGAAGCTATTCTCGGCATCAATCACATCGAATCCGGTGTTCGTCGTACCGAAGTCGTCATTATTTCTCGCAATTCGGCGGATACCAGCCTGCGCATTTCGAATTCAATTGACAGTTATGAACTGGATATCACGCGCGCTGCTTTCACCGGCGGTGAACCGGTGGCCAAGTACCTCAACGCTTTCGACGTTGATCTTTTTCTGTCTGCGACCGAAGAAGACGTCCAGGCTGCGGTTGAGTCAAACGTGGCGGCTGGATTGATTTACGATGGCCCGAGTCGAAATCGTCGGGACCCGCTGCAACAAATCCGAATCGCGTTTGATGGTGACGCAGTATTGTTTTCGAAAGAATCAGAAATGATTTATCAGCAGCAGGGACTGGAAGCTTTCATCGAACACGAAAAGCTTAACGCGCAGAAGCCATTGCCCGAAGGTCCCTTCGCCAAATTACTGAAAACCCTGTCATTTTTACAATTCGACCTCGGCAGTCGCTCCAGCCAGGCAAATCCGCCTATCCGTACTGCGCTGGTGACCGCGCGCAATAGTCCGGCCCATGAACGGGTGATCCGAACTTTGCGCACCTGGAATGTTAGAATAGACGAAACCTTTTTTCTGGGCGGTGTACCGAAGAACAAAGTACTGGAGTCATTTTCCCCGCATATTTTTTTCGACGACCAGCATCAGCATTGCGAAGGCGCGGCAAAACTGGTGCCCACAGCCAGAGTCCCATATAAAGAAGAATAGCGGTCGAACAAGCAAGGTTTGAAAACCCAGGCCTTTGTATTCGACCGGTAAATGCGTTTAGTCGTCGCGACGCTGCTTTTCGAGTCGTTCGTGTTTTTCCTGGGCTTCGACGGTTAAAGTCGCAATCGGTCTAGCTTCAAGACGAAACAACCCGATTTCTTCACCAGTGTCATCGCAATATCCGTAGCTGCCATCAGCAAGTCGCGACAATGCGGAATCAATTTTATTAACCAGCTTACGATAACGGTCGCGGGTGCGCAGTTCCAGCGCGGCATCTGTTTCCAGCGAGGCACGATCATTGATATCGGGTTCCTGCCAGTTTTCTTCCTTCAGATGGGAGATAGTGTTTTCAGACTCCTGCAATAATTCCGCACGCCATATCAGCAGTTTCTGCCGGAAATACTCCAGATGCTGCGGCGACATGTAGTCTTCGTCCTGCGTTGGCTTATAGCCTTCGGGTAATTCTATTGTCATCAAGGTGTGCTCCAAGGGTAAGCATCAACAACAAAAGGCGGGCAGTATAAGGACGTTTTTTGCGTTCAGCAAGTCACCATTTCATTTTTTTTTGAAAGCGGGATTGAGGTCCGAACCTGGTAGCTTTGAGATTCGTTTTCAGCTCAATAGCTCCATCATTTTCTCACCAATTCTCGAGGGTGAGTTAACGGTGGCAACACCGGCAGCCTGCAAGGCTTCGAATTTTTCCGCCGCAGTGCCTTTTCCGCCGGCAATGATGGCCCCGGCATGCCCCATTCTTTTTCCTGGAGGCGCAGTCACTCCAGCAATATAAGATACGACCGGCTTACTAACATGCGCCTTGATAAACTCAGCGGCTTCCTCTTCGGCAGTTCCACCAATTTCACCAACCATCACAATCCCCCGGGTTTCAGGGTCCTGTTCAAACAATTCCAGACAATCGATAAAGCTCATACCGTGTATCGGGTCTCCACCAATCCCGATGCAAGTCGTCTGACCTAGTCCATTCTGGGTGGTCTGGTGAACCGCTTCGTAAGTCAGCGTACCGGAACGCGAGACTACACCGATACTGCCCGGCATATGAATCGACGCCGGCATTATCCCGATCTTGCATTGCCCGGAAGAAATGATGCCGGGGCAATTCGGACCGATCAGATAAATACCCGTACCTTCCAGCGCGGCCTTCACCTTAAGCATGTCGAGTACCGGAATATGTTCAGTAATACAAACGATAACCTTGATATCGGCATTGGCCGCTTCCAGTATCGCATCCGCACAAAAAGGTGCCGGAACATAAATCATCGTAGCATCAGCACCGGTTGCGTCGGCGGCATCGGCAACGGTATCAAAAACAGGCAGATCGAGATGTTTTTGTCCACCTTTACCCGGAGTAACACCGCCTACTATACGGGTTCCGTAAGCGATCGCCTGCTCGGAGTGAAAGGTCCCCTGCTTACCAGTAAAGCCCTGACAAATAACTTTGGTGTTGCTGTCTATTAGTATGCTCATATCAATTATCCAATTAGTGCCACGGCTTTTTTAGCACCGTCTTCAAGATTGCTGGCCGAGATAATATCGAGACCACTATCCGCCAGCTTCTGTTTGCCCTCGTCGACTTTAGTTCCTTCCAGCCGTACCACCACCGGAATCGACAGCCCTATTTCACGAACTGCTTGCACGATGCCATCGGCTATCAGATCACAGCGCACAATTCCGCCGAATATGTTTACCAGAATCGCTTTTACATTCTGATCCGAGACGATCAACTTAAACGCTTCGGCGACTTTCTCAGCAGTGGTACCTCCTCCGACGTCGAGAAAATTTGCCGGCTCGCCACCCTGCAGCTTGATTTCATCCATGGTCGCCATTGCCAGACCTGCACCGTTGACCATGCACCCGATATTACCGTCAAGCGATACATAGTTGAGCCCATGTGCATCGGCGATGAGTTCGCGTTCATTCTCCTGGCTGTCATCCCGTAAATCTTTCATTTTTGGCTGCCGGTACAAAGAGTTACTGTCGATGCCGATCTTGCCATCCAGCGCCATCAGATTACCTTCGCCGGTAATAATCAACGGATTGATTTCGATCAGGCTGCCGTCATGGGTATTAAATATTCGGTAGAGGCCGTTCATGATCTGCCCCAGTTGTTTGATCTGCTGGCCTTCCAGTCCCAGACCAAAAGCCAGTTGGCGGGTTTGATAGGCCTGTAAACCAACGGTCGGGTCGATTTCAACCCTGAGAATTTTTTCGGGCTGGCTAGCGGCCACTTCCTCTATATCCATGCCCCCTTCCGACGAAGCCATAAAAACGATGCGCCGACTGGCCCGATCGATCAGGGCACTCAGATAAATTTCGCGCTCGATTTCGGAAAGCGCTTCAACCAGAACCCGGTTGATTGGCAATCCCTCGCTGTCGGTCTGATGCGTAACAAGTCGGGAACCGAGGTAAGCACCAACCGTATCCTTGAGTTCGCTAGTACCCGAGACAATTTTAACTCCACCACCTTTACCGCGACCGCCGGCATGTACCTGGGCCTTGACGATCCATTTGTCGCCACCCAGCAGATTAGCAATTGATACAGCTTCGGCGACTGTAAAAGCAGCATCACCTTCGGGTACCGGAATCGAGAATTCGCGAAATAATGCTTTAGCCTGATGTTCGTGTAGGTTCATGTGATCTCCCGTTAAACGCAGTTTTTTCTTTTATTCGATTTTGGCTTCGCAATCCAAATTTGATCTATTATAACAACATACACAATAATGACCCGAGACTCATCTAACTCTTGATATTACATCCATGATACGCCTGATAATTTTAATCGCTATTGTTGCAGCACTTTTGTGGTTGCTGAAACGCCTGTTCAGCGCCGACCCTGAGCCTGAGCAACTACCCCCATCGTCAGAAAACATGCGCCAATGCAAGTATTGCGGCACCCATGTTCCAGAATCGTCCATCATTTCGTTTGACGATAAACCCTATTGCAGTCAGGAACATGTCGACCTTGATCAACAATAGTCGAGTATCCTCCGGATACCAGCCACGCAGTACAAACTGGACATCGGTCCGATTGCTTAATGTATACCGGCTTGGGCTATCGGTAATATTTTTCTCGCAGAGTTTTATTTCAAGCTCACCGCTGCTCGAAATTGTCAATCTTGGACTTTACTCCTGGGTAAGTCTGGCTTTTGTGGTACTGGCCCTGATCTGGATCGTCGCTTCGCAGATCGAACGCCGCGGGTTTCGCAATCAGGTTTCGCTGCAAATTTATTCGGATACCATTATCATAATTCTGTTAATGCATGCCTGTGGTGGTATCTCCAGCGGCCTCGGGATGTTGCTTATCATTTCCGTGGTCATTACCGGCCTGTTAACCGAACAGTCACTGGCCATACTATTTGCTTCACTGGCATCGCTCGGTCTGTTGGCGCAGCACATTTATTCGGTGACCAATCTCCCAGCTTATACCGGTACTTCAACGCAGGTAGGCATCCTCGGGGCGACGCTGATCGCGACCGCCTTTGTGACGCATAAATTGACCATGCGGGTTCGCAGCAGTGAACAGTTAATACAGCAACGCGAACGGGACGTGGCTTTGTTATCTGCATTGAACCAGGAAATTATTGAAAACCTGCAGGCTGGAGTTATTGTGCTAAATCGCAACAATCGCATCCGCCATATTAATCAGGCGGCTCTCAACATGCTGCACCTGTCGAACGACAAAACCATTTCGCTTGAGGCCGATTGCCCGAAGCTGATCTCGACCCTGGAGAACTGGCGCAAAACGCCCGATATCGAATCGCCCTACTTGCCTACCGATACCGGAATTGAAGACATACAGACCAGTTTTCGCGAACTGCAAAGTCAGGGCCAGACCAATACCATGATTTTTCTAAACGATGTATCCAGCATTCGCGATAGTATGCGGCAAGCTAAACTGGCATCACTCGGGCATCTGACCGCGAGCATCGCGCATGAAATCCGTAACCCGCTGGGCGCCATTTCCTACGCTGCCGAATTGCTCAGGGAAAACGAAAGCCTGGTCGAATCCGATCAGCGCATGGTCGAAATTATCAATCAACATACCTTGCGTATTAATCACATCATTGAAGACGTAATGAAAATCTCGCGTGGTAGCCGTACCGTGCGGGAAAATATCGATCTTGCTGAATGGTTGCCGAGATTTATCGACGATTTTTGTCAGTCCGGGCTGGCCAGTCTTGATTCCTTTGAGCTGGAGATTCAGGTCGAGGCTGCTCAAATTAAATTCGATTCAGGCCATCTGGCCCAGATTCTGACTAATTTGTTAACCAATGCTCGGGTGCATGGAGATGAAGCCAAGAATGTCATGATCAAGATAATCACCGATGAAAATCTTACTCCGGGTATTGAAATAGCCGACCAGGGGCCCGGAATCCCGGTTGAGATACTCGATCAGATTTTTGAACCTTTTTATACCACCAGCCATGAAGGCTCGGGCCTGGGCCTGTACATTGTCGGGCAGTTATGTGAACTCAACAATGCGTCGATAACGGCGCATCCGAATCAGTACAATGGCACCAGTTTCACAGTACATATGACATCTCCTTTAGGTGCGACTCATTAAACAGGCAGCAATATGAGCAAGCAGCGCGTGTTAATTGTCGATGACGAGCCCGATATTCGGGAACTCCTCGAAATCACACTGTTGCGCATGGGACTGGAAACCCGCAGTGCGAAAGACTTCAGCGACGCGACCCGACAATTGCTGGAAGAATCCTTTGATCTTTGTCTTACCGACATGAAACTGCCGGATGGAGACGGTATTGCATTGGTCGAACACATTCAGCAACATTATCCAAACACCCCGACTGCCGTTATAACCGCACACGGCAGTATAGATTTGGCGATCAAAGCGATGAAGTGCGGCGCTTTTGATTTTGTTTCGAAACCGGTTTCTCTAGATACCTTGCGCAACCTGGTTGAAAAGGCGCTGACGCTTCCCAGTTCGCCTCAGCAAACCAGTGACGCCACCGACTCCCGTTACCAGATTATCGGCGAATCTGATTCGATGTTAGAACTGAAGCGTTCGATTGCGAAATTTGCGCGCAGTCAGGCTCCGGTTTTTATTTTTGGCGCCTCCGGTACCGGCAAGGAACTGGTTGCGCGCCAAATTCATTTGCAGGGATCACGTGCACAGGCACCCTTTGTTCCGGTTAACTGTGGCGCAATTCCATCCGAATTAATGGAAAGCGAACTGTTCGGCCATCTAAAGGGTAGTTTTACCGGCGCGACTTCCGATAGCGAAGGATTGTTCCGGGCCGCTCATGGGGGTACCTTGTTTCTGGATGAAATTGCTGATTTGCCGCTGCCCATGCAGGTCAAGCTTTTACGCGTAATACAGGAAAAATCGATCCGGCCGGTAGGTGCACAACACGAAGAATCTATTGATGTTCGCATTATCAGCGCCTCACACAGAGACCTCGATTCGATGGTAAAAAACGGTGATTTTCGACAGGACCTGTATTATCGGGTTAACGTTATCGGTATTACAGTCCCTACCCTCGCTGAGCGCAACGCTGACATCGCACTACTGGTCGAATACCTGGTGGCAAAGCACAACCAGCAAAGCAATACCGTGACTGGATTGACTCAGGCTGCACTGGACGCATTACAGGCTTACAATTTTCCC
>QIJI01000144.1 GCA_003231795.1 Gammaproteobacteria bacterium | reverse complement strand
TAGTCTGTTCCAGTGCCAATTGTGAAATCGCCTGTGCGAGATCAGTGTCACGCAGCGCCGACAGGCTTTTCTGCGTCGCCAGTACATCGGCTTGGTGAATTTGTCTTTGTGCTTCGAGTGAATTCATGCGACCGCCTATCGTGGTACGTATCGACAAAACCCGATCCAGAAACCCATCGAGGTCGTCGAGAAAAGCGGCGCTATTGGCATTGCGCTGAACCGGTGTGGTACTGCCGTTCAGATTTTCAGCAGCACTACGGATTGACTCGAAAGCGTCCCGGTATTGCCCCTGGCTGACAGTAAATACATCACCGCCATTGGGGGTCCCGGTAATCGAACTGCGAATTCCCTGAAAATCAATATCGGTACCATCGGCATAAGCTGCACCGGTTACAATGTTGGCACCGAGGCCTGTATCAAATACATCGTATGTTCCCGCAGCGGTAAAACGAATCTCGTAAGTTCCCGGCAGATAAACCGATGCATCGAAAACATAAGCCGGAGCAATCATTCCGCTGCCGCCGTTGCCGACCGCCGCGTTTTCATTTAAGGCCATGTTACTGGGTAACTGTAAAAACAGTCTATTACCCGGATCATCGACTGCAATCTGTCGCGTTTTGCTGATCTGCAGCGAACGTTGACCCTGGTCACCGTTATATACCACATGCATGATTGATCCAGTCTGGACCTGGCTAAAAGGCTGATTACCACTCTGGTAGCCGGCGAATAAATAATCACCGTTATTGTCACGGGTATTGGCCAATGCCAGCAGTTCGTCCCGACTTGAATTCATTTCCTGACTGATCGCCTGTAGACTGTTCGAATCGAGCGCTCCGTTATTGCCCTGTATTGCCAGCTCGCGCAAGCGAAAAACCAGGTTCTCGATTGCGGCAAGTACTGTTTCCTCGGTTTCGAGGCGATTTTCGGCAAGCCCGATATTGACCTGGTATTGCAGCTTCAGAGAAATGCTTTGCTGGAGTTCAAGCACCCTCGCCGAGGCGACAGGATCATCCGACGGCCTGGTCAATCTGATCCCGGTAGAGATCTGCTGCTGCAATTTCGCCAGCTTGACCTGTTGCTGCTGAAAAGCCTCGACGCCCTGGGTATAAATCTGGGTGGTTGATATTCGCATGTCTATCTCGTGCTGTTAAGCAAGGTTTCAAACATAACCTGCACCGTTTTAATAATTTGCGCGCTCGCCTGATAGGCTTGCTGAAAACGCACCAGGTCAGCTGCTTCTTCGTCCAAATTGACCGAAGCTTTAGAAGATTTTCGGTCGATTGCCTGGTACAGCAGGGATTCCTGGGATTCACGTTCAAGATTCGCAGTAAAGGTTTGCGATCCAACAAAACCGACCAGAGCGGCATAATCCTGCTGATAGCTGGCAATACCGCCATCAAACACACCGATATTTTGTAAATTGGCCAGATTCAATGCGTTTCGATTATCGCCGCTACCGCCGACATTGGACTCCACCGTGTACACATCGCCAGCCTGCGGCTGTCCGTTCAGTGTCACCTGCCAGCCATTGGCATCAATGACCATATTATTGCCATAGGGAATTGCCGCGCCCGCAGCGTAAGCTACGCCTGCCACCACGACATCAACGTCTGCGCGCAAAGTGGTGGCAGGGTTATCGAAGGTGAAGGTTGCGGGGTTGAGCAAATTTGGATCGGTTACATCGGTAACTGTGCCGGCACTGATTTCAACGCTACCCAGGTTCGAAAGGGAACCATTACTTCGAATCGGTATCGCTGCGGCGATTTGACTGGGATCGCTGATGGCTACCTGCAGAGTATTCAATGCGCTTGCGGTAGGTTTAATCACAAAACGATCCCCTGCCACCGCACCGGCTCCGTTGATAGTCAAGGTCAACCCCTCAAACACCAGCGTCGCTGGCGTACCATTGGCGACACTGGCGGTGGTACCGCTGTCCGATGTCAGATTCCAGTTGACGCCATCAAAGGAAAGATCATAGTTATCGGTCGTCAGGGTAGCAACATCTGTGACCAGGGTACTGACCGTAGCCGTACCGGTATTATTCGAATTGGGAATCGATTGCGGTGGACTGTAACTGAAAAAATCCTGTCCCAGATTACCATTTAAATCCATACCATCACGCATTTGAGCATTGAATGTCTCGGCCAGACCGATGGCAGTGCGACCGAGTGCATTGCGTGCCGGCTCCAGTACATTGGCACGAAAATCGAGCAGACCACCCAGTTCTCCTCCGGTGAGACTGCTGCTGATGTCATAAACGGTAATCAGACCGTTGTAAATGATGACATCCTCTCTCGGATCGCTCGCGTCAGGAATCGCACTTAAGGAAAAGGCTTCAGTTCCACTGAGCATGGTTTGTCCGTTACCGATAAAGATGGATAAATGATTTTCCTGTTCATCGATGACCGTAATATCGATTTTGCCTGAAAGTTCGGTTAGCAACGCGTCGCGCCGATCGAGTAAATCAGCCGACTGCTGCGTGGTCGGACCACTGGCATTACTTTCATGTAACGCAAAATTGATATCGCGGATTCCCGCCACCAGCCCATTAATATCATCGACCAGGCTACGTAATTCAACCGCGGTGTTCTGCTCCAGTTCCTGCAGCCGATTGTTGATGCTGTCAAAGCGACCCGCCAGCCCGCTCGCCGTATTGAACATCGCGTAACGCGCGGTGCTCGAAGCAGGATCATCGGCCAGGTCCTGCACCGATTCGAAGAAATCGTGTAGTACCGGCGTGATACCTCCCTGCGGATCGGCCAGAATGTCATCGATATACGCGGACAGTTCTCCGTATCGGTTGGCTCTTGCAAATGACGAGTTGGTATCACGTACCTCACTCGTCAGAAACTGGTCGTAGGCTCGGCTAATCGACTGAACCCCGACGCCGTTACCAAAGAACTGCCCACCAAAAAATGAAGGCGCATTGGTTCCAAGCTCAGTCTGTTGACGGCTGTAGCCAGGGGTATTGACGTTGGCAATATTGTGGCTAACGGTACTCAGCGACCGTTGATAGGTTAGTAATCCACTAATCGCGGTATTTAGCATATCAGGCATGATTTATCGCCTCCGGGTTAATATTGGCAAGCGCCTGCTGCATTTGCTCGCCATTTAATAGTCTGATAATTTTGTCGGCGTAATCAGGATCGGTAGCGTAACCGGCACGCTGAATTTCCCGAATATAGCCAAGATCATCGCCAGAATTCAGTGCGGCCGCATATCGCGGGCTGGTTTGAATTAAACTCACATAGTCGGCCAGGCTATGTCCGGGTGATGGATAAGCACGAAATTTTGAAACCTGATTGACCATGACACCATCCTTGAACTCGAGTGACTCGCGTTGTACGACACTGCCCTGCCAGGCGGCATTGGCCTTGATACCAAACAGATTGAAACTATTGCGACCATCATCAAATTTAATCGCATGCTTGCCCCAGCCGGTTTCCAATGCGGCCTGCGCCACCAGTAATTCAGCACTAACACCCAGTGAAGCGGCAGCCGATTGCGCTTGCGGCAATACATCAGCTACAAACTGTTGCGCTTTCTGCCAGCGGTTGCCGGCGGCTACTATTGCTTCGACTTCGGCAAAATCGTTATCGGAAACCCGACTTGTGATCGCTACCGGAGCCGTGACTGGCGAAACTGCCTGAGTCAACGGATCTACCCGTTCAACAGGGCTTGCCACTACCTTTGCCGAAGGTGGATTCACTGCAGGCGCTATCGAAAGTGAATTCACTGCAGGCGCTATCGACTCTGTATTTTCGATAGTCGTTTCTCGTGTTTCGGGTATTTGCTGCAGAATCATTCTGGCGATACCGAGTCGGTCCTGTACGGCGATGGTCTGTGCCAGTTGTTTGTCATAACTGTCCTGATAGAAATCAAGGTAGCTACTGCGCTGGCTATCGTCGACCTTGGCGGCCGCGCGCATGGCACTCAGCATCTGCTGTACAAAAAGACCCTCGAACTGTTGCGCAACCGCCTGTGCTGCATCACCGTTTTGTTTTCGGGCCTCTAGCCTTAAATTCCCAAATTGTTGGAAATCCAGGAAAAAATCAGCTTTATTGGAAACAGACACGAATCAGCCTCAAATTAGATAACGATTAGCTCGGCGCTCAAGGCGCCTACTTGCTTGAGCGATTCGAGAATTGCGACCAGGTCACCGGGAGATGCACCCACCTGATTCACCGCACGCACTATCTCGCTCAATGTCACACCCTGGGGGAAACGAAACATACGGTTGTCGTCGGCGCTGACCTCGATATCGGATTGCACATTTTCGGTGGTGGTACCGTTGCTGAATGGACCCGGTTGTTCAACTTCGACCGTATTGGTAATGGTGACAGTCAGGTTGCCATGCGACACCGCTGCCGAATAAACCTTGACGTAATTTCCTATTATCACGGTGCCGGAACGCGAGTTGATAATCACCCTGGCGGCGGCTTCACCGGGTTGAACCTCGAGGTTTTCAATAAACGACAAAAACCCGACCCGCTGTGATACATCGGCCGGTGCGTTAACCGAGACCGTAACACTATCTCTGGCAAACGCGTTATTGGGCCCGAGAACCTGATTAATCGTATCGGCCAGCCTCTTTGCAGTGGTGAAGTCGGCGCGTCTCAAGTTCAAATAAATTTTATCACCCGATGCAAAAGGGTTTTCGATTTCGCGTTCGATGCTCGCACCATTGGGTATGCGTCCGACACTGGGCACATTGATCTTGATCGAAGAACCATCGGCACCTTCAATACCCAGGCCACCGACAATCAGATTCCCCTGCGCCAGCGCATAAATATTTCCGTCGACACCTTTTAACGGGGTCATCAACAGGCTGCCACCACGCAGGCTCTTTGCATTACCCAGCGATGAAACCGTAATGTCGATGGTTTGCCCGATCTTGCCGAAAGCTGGTAAATCGGCGTGCACCGCCACCGCAGCGATATTTTTAACCTGTGGATTAACATTACTGGGCAGAACAATGCCGTACTGCGACAGCATATTTTTCAAACTTTGTACGGTAAATGGAGTTTGTGAAGTCTGATCACCCGAGCCATCGAGACCTACTACCAGTCCGTATCCAACCAGTTGATTGCTGCGCACACCCTGAACCGTAGTAATGTCCTTGATACGTTCGGCCCAAACATTTTCAAGAAAACCGACCAAAAGTACCAGAACACAAAGTTTTGCTAGTTTCATCAGAGACTCCTATATTGGAAACAGCGGGCTGTCAAACAGGCGGGCTAACCAGCCCTTGGTATTGGATTCGGCAACGACGCCGCCGCCGCCATAATAAATACGGGCGTTGGCAATTTTGCGTGAGAAAACAATATTGTCAGTGCTGACATCTTTCGGACGTACCAGCCCGGAGATGCGAATAAATTCGGAGCCCTGGTTCAGACCGATAATCTTTTCACCGCGTACTACCAGGTTGCCACTGGGCAGAATATCGACAACCGTGACCGCAATCTCGCCAGTCAGGCTGTTGCTTTGCGCACTGTCACCGCTACCGCTAAAGCTGCGACTGGCATCGATACTGTTATCGAGGACGAGGTTGCCACCATTAGTCGGCCCCGAGCTACCGAAGATGGTGGATCCTGAAATCCCGACGACGTTATCCTTGTCGGTACTGGTCTCGGCCGATTTTGACGCGTTGGTCGATTCAGACAGCGTGACACTGAGTACATCTCCAATGCGGAAAGCTTTATTGTCTTCAAACAGGCGAATCGAGCGACCGGTCTGGAAAATCGAACCATTGTTATTCGGTTTGTACGCTAGTGCATTCAGATCGACCGGTGCATATTGTGGATCGGGCTGGACAACGATGCGGGTCTGGGCACAACCACTGGCAATAGCGAGCAGGCACAGTGTGAAAATAATCCTGGTTAAAGGTTTCATGATTTCGCCTAGGTATTGTTGTTCAGGTACTGCAACATGCCATCGGCAGTCGCAATCAGCTTCGAATTCATTTCGTAGGCTCGCTGGGTTTCGATCATGCTGACCATGGTCTCGACAATATTGACATTCGACCCCTCGAGTGAACTCTGGCGAATTCGACCCAATCCGGTTTGTCCCGGAGTTCCTTCCTGGGCGGCGCCACTGGCGGCCGATTCGACGTAAAGATTTTCACCGACCGGTTGCAACCCGGTCGGGTTTATAAAATTGGCGAGTTGGATAGTACCGACGGTGCTGGGACTCGACTGTCCTTGCACCTGAACGCTGACAATTCCGTCTACACCTATGGTAATCGACTGAGTATCGCTCGGCAGTGTGATCCCGGGCTGCAATTCATAGCCGCTGGCGGTAACCATTTGCCCCTGATCGGAAACCATAAAACTGCCATCGCGGGTATAGGCCTGGGTTCCATCTGGCAACAACACCGGGAAAAATCCCCTGCCATCGATGGCAAGGTCCAGAGGATTACCAGTAGTCTCGATACCGCCCTGGCTATGGATTTTTTCAGTCGCGACAACACGGCTACCGGTACCGAGCATTAAACCCGATGGAAGCCTTGTGTCTTCAGAAGACAGGCCGCCGACCTGACGCAGGTTCTGGTATAAAAGATCTTCGAATACCGCACGCGATTGCTTGAATCCGGTGGTACTGACATTAGCGAGGTTATTGGAAATAACCGCGAGACGTGTTTGTTGCGCGTCGAGTCCGGTTTTTGCTATCCACAGGGCCTGGTTCATTTATTTTCTCCGTCAAATGGTGCTTTGAAAGAGAACTATGCAGTTACCGTGCCAGTTGTTTGTGGATCAGGGGACGGTCAACTTCTGACACTGAAATGCTCTTAATGCAGGGCTGGAATTGTCCCTGGGGATCAGGTTATTCCCAATTCCTTCAATCCAGTAGCTTCTTGACTAGCCTTGCTAGATTGGCTCCAGCGGTGGATCAAGCAGATTGAACAGGCGTTCCATATGTTTGACGGCTGCCTGTCCGTTATCAGTTAACTTGCCGCCATCGACCGCGCTGATTAACCCTTTGTTGAACATTCTTGACGCTGCGGCTGTGACTGCCGGATCCGGGTTTGCATGCACATCCATCGCAACGGGTCCACCCATGCCGAAACGGCGCAGCAAATTTAATTCTTCGATGAGTTCATGATCGATAGGCATATTGGACTCCCGGGATCAGGGCCTTGCAGGATCTTCGCCTTCTTTTTCCGGCAGCAGCATATCGCTGCGACTGATGCCCAGAGCGAGTGCCGAAGTGGTAGCGACATAAATGGACGAATAGGTTCCGACCACCACGCCGATAATCAGCGCCAGCGCGAACGAATTAATGACTTCGCCACCGAGAAAGTAAAGAGATGTCAATACCAGCAAGGTTGTGAACGAAGTCATCAAGGTTCGGGAAATGGTTTGATTAATAGAAATATTGACCACTTCCAGTGTTGTTTTCTTGCGGATTTTACGAAAATTTTCGCGCACGCGATCAAAGACAACGATAGTGTCATTCAGTGAGTAACCGATAACCGCCAGAATTGCGGCTAACACGCTCAAATTGAAATCGAGTTGAAGTACCGAAAATATCCCCAGGGTAATCAGAACATCGTGCACCAGAGCTGCCACCGCACCCAGCGAAAAACGATATTCAAATCGGAACGCGACATATATCAATATAGCAATCAACGCATAAAGCACCGCCAGGCTACCATCTTCAGTCAACTCTTCGCCAACCTGGGGCCCGACAAAGTCGACCCGGCGTACCTCCAGATCAGTGTCGCTGACCCGATTCAAGATTCGAATAATTTCAGAACTGAGTTCGGCCTTGTCTTTGTCAACGTCAGGGACCAGCCGGATCAATACTTCGCTGGCACTACCGAAATGCTGCACGATCGCATCGCCGAATCCGTTATCCCGCAACGCGTTGCGAATGGGTTCGAGTTCCACTGCCACGGGGTAACCCACTTCGATGATACTGCCGCCGGTAAAATCGATGCCGACGTTGAGTTTGAAGGTAAACAGACTGAAAACCGAAGCCAGCAACAGCAGGATGGAAAACATCATCGCCGGCTTTCTTTTATCCATGAAATCTAACTGGCCAATGTTAAGTTTAATCATTTCTAAATCGCCAGCCGGGTCACTTGCTTGCGACCGTAGATCAGGTTAATGACTGCCCTGGTTCCGAAAATAGCGGTGAACATCGAAGAAACAATTCCGATCATCAAGGTGACCGCGAACCCCTGGATCGGGCCGCTACCAAAGCCGAACAGGACTATGGCCGCGATAAAGGTTGTAATATTGGCATCGGCAATGGTACCGAAAGCTTTCTCATAACCGGCATATATCGCCGCCTGAGGGCTGTTCCCAAGGCGAAGTTCTTCTCGAATTCTCTCAAAAATCAACACGTTAGAGTCGACCGCCATACCGACTGTTAAAACAATCCCAGCGATGCCCGGCAATGTTAATGTGGCCTGGAAAATTGACAGAATTGCCACCATTAATACCAGATTCAAGGTCAGGGCGAGGTTCGCGACCAGACCGAACACTTTGTAGTACACGGCCATGAATATCAGAACCAGTACAAATCCAACGACTACCGACAGAAATCCACGATCGATATTTTCCTGCCCGAGACTTGGCCCGACAGTACGTTCCTCGACAATTACCATCGGTGCGCGCAAGGCACCGGCACGTAACAACAATGCCAGGTCTCGGGCTTCGCGAGTACTGTCCAGACCGGTAATGTGAAAACGTTTACTTAACTGGTCGCGGATGGTAGCGACATTGATAACCTGCGTTTCGGTTGTCCTAACGCGGATTAGTTCACCGTTGACTTCGCGCATCTCAAACTTGTCTTCGATAAACACAACGCCCATCGGCTTGCCGATATTGTCACGCGTAATCTTGGCCATGCGGTCGGCGCCTTTGGCATTCATCGTGATCGTGACATCGGGAGAACCGCTTTGGCTATCGAGGCCAGATGCAGCACCAACTATCTGGTCGCCGGTGACAATGACACTACGCTTCAACAACACCGGGGTACCATCACTCTGTTTGTAAAGCCGTGCGCCGATGGGCGCTTTACCCGAGGACTGTGCTGCCGTCCAGTCGGCAAAACTGCCGTGTACCAGTCGAAATTCGAGGGTTGCGGTTGCGCCCAGAATTTCTTTCGCACGTACCGTATCCTGTACACCCGGTAATTGCACTACCACGCGACTGTCGCCCTGCCGCTGCACAACCGGTTCGGCGACTCCAAGTTCGTTAACCCGGTTCTTAAGCGTTGAAATATTCTGCTCTATGGCCGAACGTCGCTCTTCCTGGAGCGCATTATCGCTGTAGCGGATATTGATAAACCAGCTTCGATCATCACTGCTATTGCTGAATTCAAAGTCTCGATATTCTTCTTCCAGCGGGATTCGCGCTGTATCGCGGGCGTCAGCGCTGCTAAATCGAATACTGATCCTGTCTGAACTGGTCTGCACCGCCTTGTAGCGAATTTTATCTTTACGCATAAAACTGCGCAGCTCGCCGGCAGCGCGATTGAGTGATTTTTCGATCGCGGAACCCATATCGACTTCCATCAGAAAATGGACGCCACCTCTTAAATCGAGG
>QIJI01000431.1 GCA_003231795.1 Gammaproteobacteria bacterium | reverse complement strand
CGGTTTGCTTGGAATTCTGTACAGCTCAGGTATTGAAAGTGGCGTTTTCCCGCTGCTGATCTTCATGGGCGTCGGGGCGATGACCGATTTCGGTCCTCTACTGGCTCGTCCTAGTCTGATGATTCTCGGAGCTGCAGCTCAGTTTGGTATCTTTTTTACGCTGTTTGGTGCCATCGCAATGAACATGATCCCGGGGATGGAATTCTCCCTGGCTGACGCTGCCGCGATCGCAATTATCGGTGGCGCGGACGGCCCTACCGCCATTTATGTAGCTTCCCGACTGGCGCCGGACTTGCTCGGCGCGATTGCCGTTGCAGCTTATTCCTACATGGCACTGGTACCGATTATCCAGCCGCCGATCATAAAACTGCTGACTACCGAGAAAGAGCGTCAGACCAAGATGACGCAGTTGCGCCAGGTTACCAAACTCGAGAAAATTCTGTTCCCGTTAATTCTCCTGCTGGTAGCCATTCTGCTGTTGCCTTCAGCAACACCGTTGGTGGGTATGCTCTGCTTCGGCAATCTACTGAAAGAATGCGGCGTGGTCGATCGCCTCAGTAAAACTGCGCAAAACGAACTGATCAATATCGTTACCATTTTCCTCGGACTGGCAGTGGGTTCGAAACTCGAGGCTGATAAATTCTTAAACGCTGAAACCCTCGGAATCCTGCTGCTCGGAATGGTGGCATTCTCAATAGGCACCGCGGCCGGATTAATCATGGGAAAAATCATGTACCGCGTTACCGGTGGTGAAGTGAATCCGTTGATTGGAGCTGCGGGCGTATCAGCAGTACCCATGGCGGCAAGAGTCGCCAACAAAATAGGCCTGCAGGCAAACCCGCAAAACTTCCTGCTGATGCACGCGATGGGTCCGAACGTCGCAGGTGTCATCGGTTCAGCAGTCGCCGCAGGCGTGCTGCTCGCCATCATCGGCTAACGCTCCCAGTTCATCATCATCCCAGCGAATAATGTCATACTGGCGAAAGCCGGTATCAGTTGATCGCAGTTGAACGCTGCAGGTTTTCCCAGTCCTGGCCGAGGTCGACTTTTGCATCGGAAGGTTCGAGCATTCCCTTGCCCTTGATGATGTCGGCCGCGCGCTCGGCGGTCATGATGGTGGGTGAATTCAGGTTGCCGTTCGGGATGATCGGGAAAATTGATGAATCGACGACGCGCAATGCGTCGATACCATGAACTCGCATCTCTGAATCGACCACTGCCATTTCGTCTTCGCCCATGCGGCAAGCGCATGAAGGATGATAGGCTGATTCGACTGCGTTACGTACGAAAGCGTCGATTTCTTCGTCGCTCTGTATTGCTTCACCCGGCTGAATTTCGGGACCACGGTAGCTATCCATTGCCTTTTGCCCGATGATTTCCCGGGTCAAACGCACGCAGGCACGGAAGCCTTCGATATCGTCCTGGTGTTGCATGTAATTAAATTTAATTTCGGGTTTATCCCGTACATCCGCTGAGCGAAGGCGTACTGTCCCGCGACTGCGTGGTTTGTTGTGCCCGACATGAACCTGAAAACCGTGACCATCGAAAGCGGCGTTGCCGTCATAACGCATCGCGCCGGGCAGAAAATGGTACTGAATATCGGGCCATTTAACACCGGGCCTGGAGCGGATAAAGGCGCAGGATTCGAAATGATTGGTTGCTCCAAGTCCCTGCTTGCTCAGAATCCAGCGCGTACCAATCAAAAACTTGCGCCATGGATTGAGCTCGGCATTCAACGTGATGGGCTGCGTACAGCGAAACTGAAAATAGAATTCTAGATGGTCCTGCAGGTTTTCACCGACACCTGGCAAATCATGCAGCACTTCGACTCCAGCCTGCTTTAACACCGCGCCGGGGCCTATCCCCGAAATTTGCAATAGTTGCGGTGAAGCAATAGGGCCAGCGCTTAGAATAACTTCGCGACTAGCTTTCAAAGTCTGCTTATTACCCGCGCGGGTAAACTCGACCCCGATGGCCTTTTTTCCTTCAAACAGCAAACGCTCGGTCATTGCGCCAGTGATTACCGTGAGGTTGGGGCGATTGCGCGCCGGCTTCAAATAGGCATTCGCGGCTGACCAGCGCACACCGTTTTTGACAGTCATATGCATCGCGCCAAAACCTTCCTGCTGGCTACCGTTATAGTCTTCGGTTTTCATGTAACCCGCTTCGACACCGGCCTCGATGAATGCACGGTACAATGGATTTTGCATATTATTGCCATTATTTACGGCTAGCGGGCCCTCCTGCGAACGGTACTCATCATCACCAAAGGCCCAGTTATCCGCCTTTTTGAAATACGGCAGGCAATGACGGTAATCCCAGTTTCTGGCACCCTGGTTTTCCCATTCATCATAGTCGAGTGCATGCCCGCGCGCGTAAACCATGCCATTGATCGATGAAGACCCACCCAGCACTTTTCCGCGTGGACAATGCATTCGGCGATTATCCAGATAAGGCTCCGGTTCCGATTCGTAAAACCAGTTGTATTTTTTCATGTTCATCGGGATCGACAAGGCGGTGGGCATCTGAATAAAAATGCTGTTGTCGCTGCCACCGTATTCAAGCAGTGCCACGCTGGTTTGCAGATCTTCAGTAAGCCGATTGGCCAGTACGCAGCCCGCCGAACCGGCACCGACAATAATGTAATCGTATGAATCTGACATATCTGTTCCAGATTGAGTAATCGATAATTTTATTATGACATTCAGGCTTTGTCGTCAATCATTTAACCTGGGAAACACAGTAGGGTGTGCAAAATGTCTTGCTAAATCATAATATGTCGATTATCGTCGACATATGGACGCAAATACAATGGTCAAAATGCTTGGCGCACTATCGCAGGAAACCCGGTTGGGTGTTTTTCGATTACTGGTCCGTGGCGGGCACAAGGGCATGGCGGCAGGAGAAATTGCGCGTACCTTTGAAATCCCTCACAACACCTTGTCGACTCATCTCGCAGTTCTATCCAACGCTGGGCTGCTGCAATCCAGGCGTGAAAGCCGCTCTATCATCTACAGCGTCGACTTCGATGGCACCCGCAAGCTGCTTACCTTTTTAATGCAGGATTGCTGCCAGGGCCAACCGGATTTATGCGCGCCCGTGCTCGACAGCCTGATGGCTGGATGCATCCCTGAAACTCAAGGAGAAAAGAATGAAACGAATACATGTTAATTTATCGGTAGCCGATCTGGAAAAATCGATTGGCTTTTACTCGGCACTGTTCGATGCAGATCCCAGTGTGCAAAAGGACGACTACGCCAAATGGATGCTCGATGACCCACGCGTCAATTTCGCCATCAGTACGCACGGGAGTCAGGACGGTTTCGATCACCTCGGGATCCAGGTCGAAGACGAAAAAGAACTCAACGAAGTCTACTCGAGACTGAAAAACGCTGGCGGTCCGATCATCGACGAAGCTGCGACCACCTGCTGTTATGCAGAGTCCGAGAAAAGCTGGATTTTTGACCCCGAAGGTGTTGCCTGGGAGACATTTCTCACGCTGGGCGAGAGTCCTGTCTACGGCACTGATCAGATTATATCAGCCGGTACGGATTCGGCCTGTTGTGTTCCGCAAAAAACGAATCCACAAAGCGATCAGTCCAGTTGTTGCTAAAGAGCCTCTGATTTAACGGTCTACAAATGATACCAATGAAGAAGCGGCTTGTGGCCGAAGCACTGGGCACATTATTGCTGGTCGCAACCGTGGTCGGTTCGGGCATCATGGGCGAACGACTGTCAGACGGTAACGACGCGCTGGCCCTGCTCGGGAATACTATTCCTACCGGCGCCATCCTGGTGGTGTTGATTTTGATATTCGGCCCGCTTTCCGGGGCTCATTTCAACCCGGCGGTAACCCTTGCTTTTTTGTTACGCCGTCAAATTGACTTAAAAACCGCCTGCGCTTACTGGCCCGTACAAATTATCGGGGGTGTTGCGGGGACCATCATCGCCCACCATATGTTCGAGCTACCCCTGATCGAAGCATCGACCCAAATACGTCACGGTATTGCGCAGTGGAGTGCTGAAGTTGTTGCTACTTTTGGACTGGTTATCACAATTTTCGGTTGTATGCGCAGCCGCCCGGAAGCGGTGCCCTATGCGGTCGGGCTTTATATAACTGCCGCATACTGGTTCACCGCTTCAACTTCTTTTGCCAACCCTGCAGTGACGATTGCGCGCAGCATGACCGACACGTTTTCCGGGATTGCTCCGGCGGATGCTCCCTGGTTTGTCATCGCTCAACTGGCGGGCGCCGCAATAGCCGCAATTTTTGCAGCCTGGATTTTCACCGACGACTGAGTTTCAGGCAAAAAAAGGCCTGCAAAGCAGGCCTAACCAGGGAGAGCATGATGCTTCATCTTAAAATCTCGGATAATCGTTGACACGATTTTCCGGATGACAAAAGCATAACCACGTGGTGTTCGCGGTTACGCTTTTGTCAGCTCCATGGAAACGGGCTATTGGAAACAGGATGCAATTTGCCTTGCGCGTAACGGGAAAAGCGGAATGGTTCGAGCAATGAACTGGTTTGCCCACAGAGTTCTTCTGCGGCCAGCTTACCCACACCCAGCATCTTGTATCCATGATTCGAATCGGCAATAAAATAGCAGTTTTCACGAAATACATCGATCACCGGAAAACTGTCCGGTGTGAAAGAGCCAATGCCGCCTGACGGCTCATTTTTGTAAAACTCGAACTGCCCTTCGAAGCGCTTTTGGCAGTGCGCCAGCGCCGAGGTCCACATATGTGCAAAATCTTCACCGACGATGAAATCGGGCGAATCGACTCCGTACGGATCAACGGCGACCTTGTCCGGATCGGTTTTTATTGCGTATGGAGCGGCACCACCTTGAATCCCGCCGAAGTGAAAATCAGGCTTGTAGTATATGCCCCACATTTTATCGGTGAGCAGGCTGCCATCGTAATTCGAGTACAATGGCTCGTTGCTGTCGACGTGGATAACAGGCGGAAATTTTCCATCATTCGTTTTCTGTAAATCCGGATCAACCCCCAACGTGCCTTCCTGCAGCGACCAGTAAACCCACATCGGAATATTGTCGTGTACCACGCCATCGAGACCTTTGATTGAAACGGTTTTCGGTAGCTCCAGCATATCCCACATGGTCTTGGCCCAGGGCCCTGCACCGATTACAACTTGATCGCAGCCGATTTCACCTTTGTCGGTTTCGACGGCCTGAATCGCGCTGCTGGCGGAGTCGCTCTTGAATCCGGTGACGGTACATCCGCTCAGAATACGCACCCCTTCGTTTTCAGCCTTGGTGGCGAGCGCATACATAGCCTTGGTGTTATTGGCATAACCGCCACGTTTTTCGTGCAATACCGAAGTAATGCCGGTGGCCTGCCAGTCGTGAAACAGAGTCTTCATATAATCGGATGAATCTTTTTCACCTTCAATAAAAGTGGACTCATAACCAATATCTTTTTGTTGGCTGGCGATAGTGGCGACATCTTCATGCATCGATTCCGGGCTGATCTGCATATAGCCGACCGGGTGATAGCTGTAACCTTCGGGATCGGTTTCCCATACGCCGACACTGTGCGCCATCAGTTCACGCATGGCTGGCTGGAAATAGTTATTGCGCACTACGCCACAGGCAATCCCTGAAGCGCCCGCAGCAATACCGCTCTTGTCGACGATCAGAATGTCGCTACCGCTACCCTTGCCCTGGGCTTTCAACTGTCTCGCCAGATGATAGCTGGTGCTCAGGCCATGGATGCCTGCGCCGATAATCAGATACTTCACATGTGATGGAATTGCCATGTATCAACCTGCTGTGTCCGGGGTTAGAAACAATGGGACCCGAATAGCGGGCCCGCTGCTTTTATAGTCGCGAAAGAATATCGAAAATAAGCACTACAGCGCTGAACCAGAACGACGCATCAAAACACAATTACGACATGTCGATAATGACCACTTCGGACATTAGTTCGCGTCAGACTGTAGCGTCGACAGCCTCCCGAATTCGCTCGACAGCCTTTACCACGCGTTCGTGCGGACAGGCGAAATTGAATCGCATCCAGCCGTTATCACCGAACTCGTGGCCAGGCGACATGCCGACTCCAGCCGCTTCGAAAAAACCGGGAGGATCGGCAAGCGCGAGCTGTGATACGTCGATCCAGGCCAGATAAGTGGCTTCGACCGGTCCCGCATAAATACCATCAATCGAATTCAGTTGTTGTAACAGGTAGTCACGGTTAAGCGCGAGATAGGCGCATTGCTGCCGATTCCATTCATCGCCAAACTCGTAAGCCGCTTCTGCAGCCGCGTAGCCCATCATTCCGTTATAAGAAACTATACCTTTTCGCGCGCGCAGCATGCCAGTTCGCAGTTTCCGATCAGGCACAATGGCAAAGGAAAAACCAAGCCCAGCCAGATTGAAGGTTTTGCTGGGTGCCATCAGGGTTATGCTTCGCCGGGCAATATCCATATCGATCGAACTGATTGGAATATGTCGTTTGCCGGGGTCGAGAATCAATTCACAATGAATTTCGTCTGAACATAGAATCAGATCCTGCTGTTCGGCTATTTCCACCAACTGTAGTAGCTCCGACTCCCGATATACTGCCCCACCGGGATTTTGCGGATTGCACAGGATAAGTAGCTGACCTTTTTTCGCGGGGTGATCCTGCAACCATTCCAGATCAATAGTCATGCGGCCGTCCACTGTGGTCATTGGAATTTGCCGATTCTGGCGCGAACTCAGCTCGGGCACCTGTTTGATATTTGGATAGACCACCGCAGGGGTAAATACATCATCACCCACTTCACCAATACTGCGACAAGCACAGTGCAAGGCTCCAACCACGCCCGGCAGAAATATTAACCAGGACGGTTCTATCTCCCAGTCATATAGCCGCTTCATGCGGTCAACGATAATTCCGATCAATTTTTCAGGGACGTCGGTATAGCCGAATATCGGATGCGCGGCGCGGTCGATCAATGCCTGCTGGATGGCAGGCGCCACGGCAAAATCGGAATCGGCAACCCACATCGGCAGAATGTCCCGATCCTGATATTTTCTCCACTTGGTGCTACTGGTATCTCGGCGGTCAATCTCGCGGTCGAAATCATAAACTTCAGTCATATCTTCTGGATCTTGTAATGGCGACTCCGATAATATTCGAAGCTCAATTATCATCCAAGTAATTTACCTCCCGGGATTGACCTCCATCGTCACAGTTGCGATGCTCTGCGGATGCAGTCTGAATACGATTACATTATTCTTGGCGCCGGCTCGGCAGGCTGTGTACTCGCCAATCGCCTCAGTGAAAATGGAGAATTTTCGGTGCTAGTGATTGAGGCAGGCCCAATGGACAACAAGCTCCTGATTCATATTCCGGCCGGAGTCAGCAGCGTATACAAAGACTCATCGATCAACTGGAATTATCATAGCGAAACCGAATCTGAGCTGGGAAAACGCCAGATTGAATTGCCCCGTGGCAAGGTGCTGGGTGGATCGTCATCGATTAATTCAATGGTGTACATGCGCGGCCATCCCAAAGACTACGATCGCTGGCAAACCGAATTCGGCCTGAAAGGCTGGAGTTACGCCGATTGCCTGCCTTATTTTAAAAACGGAGAAACCTCCGAGCGTGGTGAAAATGAATGGCGTGGCGGCAGCGGACCACTCGGCGTATCACGCGCCAAACTCGACAACCCGGTGTTTGACGCCTTCATCGAAGCTGGAGCCCAGTCCGGGCAAGGGCAATCCGACGATCTCAACGGCTATCGGCCGCAAGGCGTGGCTCGACTCGACAGCACGACTCGTGATGGCAGGCGCTGCAGCGCCGCAGTCGCTCATTTGAAGCCTGCATTGGTGCGCTCCAATTTACAACTGGCCACCCATACGCTGGTAGAAAAAATCCTGATTGAAAACAAAGCCGCTACCGGGGTTCGAGTTTCGCATCGCGGACAGTCGCTTGAAATTCGTGCCCATCGGGAAGTGATTGTTTCCTGCGGCGCAATCAAATCTCCACAAATATTGATGTTATCCGGTGTCGGGCCTGTTGCAGAGCTACGGCAGCACGATATCGATTTAACCCACGACCTGCCCGGGGTGGGTCGAAATCTGCAGGATCATCTCAAGATCCACTGTACCTGGCACTGCACCCGGGACGTGACTTACCACAAGGTCGATCGCCCCTGGAATAAACTGGCTATCGGGTTACGCTGGCTCACCACGCGAAAAGGATTCGGCGCTTCCAATATCTGGGAAGCCGGTGGCCTGGTTTCTGGTAATGAAGAGGTTCTTTACCCTAATCTCCAATATCATTTTGCCCCTGTTGTGGCGAACTACGAAGGGCGCAAAATAAAACTTGAACAGGGGTTTACGCTACAGGTGGATCAACTGCGCCCGACCAGTAAAGGTCATGTCGGGTTAAACTCGGCCAATCCGGCTGATAAACCGGCTGCATTTTTTAATTATCTTGCTGAAGCACATGATGTCAGAGAATTGGAGCAAGGATTCGCTAAAATCAAGGATTTAATTTCACAACCGGCATTTGACGAATTTCGTGGCAAACGTACTGATCCAGCGGTCGAAGTGAAATCCAGCCGCGAAATTGAAGACTGGATTCGCGCTACCGCATCAACCGATTTTCATCCAAGCTGTAGTTGTCGTATGGGTCTGGACGATATGTCTGTGGTCGATGGTGAAATGAAAGTACAGGGCCTGGATCGACTACGCGTCGTCGATGCTTCGGTCATGCCTGAAATCGTCAGTGGGAATTTGAATGCCCCGACCCAGATGATTGCAGCAAGAGCAGCAGATTTTATTCTTGGAAAATCGCCACTAATGCCACAGGCAGCCAGCTTCCATTTTCAGTAAAATGTCTTGTCTGAATCAACCCCGGCGAAGGACTTGACCAGGTCCATCTACAAAAGCGTTAAAAAGAGGAACTCGTTATGAAACAAAAGCTGCACAAGGAACTAAATGACCTGTTCAGTTTTTACCAGCAGCAAAGGCAGAACCTGCCTGATGCCTTTAGTTATCGTGGCGGCGTTATCAATAAACCCAGTTTTTTTACCATCAGGGATTTACAACACCATCTCAACAACCCTCTGCTGCAACCCGAGTGGCTTCACGTCAAACTGGATGGTGATCGAGTCCAACTTGAAAATACCTGTTTCTACAAGACCGTGCAAAATCGCAAGCTTAATTTCATGGACAAAGAAGTTCTCAACAATGAAATAAACAAAGGTGCCTCGGTTGTACTGGAGGGTATCGATATCCTCGACGTCCAGGTCAACGCATTTGTTGCCAGGCTGGATGATTCCCTGCCCTGCGTGATCTCGAATAGCGTGGTGTTCTTTTCGCAGCAGGACAACGAGGCCTACGAGGGGCATTGCGATGCCGACGACGTGCTGGTAATACAACTTGAAGGCAAGAAAACCTGGCAACTATTCCAGCCTCAGCAACGACGTTATGTCGGCATCACCGATCTCAGCGAACAACAGTTGGGGCCGGTTATGCAGGAAGTCAGTATGCGTCCGGGCGATGCGCTATATCTGCGCGCCGGTGTTCCACATCGCTGTATTACACCCGCTAATTTCAGTTTGCACATGTCGTTCGATCTTTGCGACAGCACACCGGCACCGGCGGAAATCGCGCAAGAAGCAACGAATCAATACGGTCATGCCTGCGAATTGCCTTACGCGCTTGATCGTTATGTTTCGATACTGCAGTCGGATGAATTTCAGTCCGCCCTGGTCGAGGCAACAACACACAAACGGGAAGAAATTTCAAAATTTCGCGAAATGATCGGCCGATCTTCAGTCCTGCGTAGCCTGAATAAATTCAGCTGATTTAATTCGTCTAAAGGTAACGCGCCGGGTTGCAAATTTCGACTGAAAAGGGTTGTTCGCTGCCATCGATAAAATTGGCAATTAACTGCCCGCTGATCGGTCCCTGGGTAAATCCCATGTGGGAATGTCCGAATGCCAGCCAAAGGTTTTTATGACGTGGTGCCGGTCCGATGAGCGGCAAGGTATCCGGTACCGTTGGGCGCCGACCCATCCATGGCTCCTTCAATAACTTTTGATCAATCGGAAAGGCTTCGCGAACCTTGGGGATAACCCGGGCTAACTGTTGCGGATTCGGTTCGGTTTCGCGATGAACCAGATTGCTG
>QIJI01000068.1 GCA_003231795.1 Gammaproteobacteria bacterium | reverse complement strand
ATCGCGCAGACCATGGTTTTCAATGGGAAATGGGATTTCACAAGGAAATTTCCGAAGAAGTCTCGTATCAATGATTCCGGGCGACTGAGGAAATATTCCTTGTGGAATCAATGAGCAAGCGAGATCGTGCATAATTTATGAATTTTTCGGGCTAATGGTCGAACAATTAAGGACCGATAGTTTAGTCAGGTCGGAAGTTTATTTTCTTTTGGGAATGTAAAGATCGGTAATCGTACCTTCGGCCATCTCTGCTGCGAAATTAATCGTTTCCGACAGCGTGGGGTGGGGATGAATGGTTAATCCGATATCTTCCGCATCGGCACCCATCTCCAGCGCCAGCACAGTTTCGGCTATCAATTCACCGGCGTTCGGACCAACAATACCGGCACCCAGGATTCGTTTGCTTTCCTTGTCAAACAGAACCTTGGTTAAACCCTCGGAACGGTCGATACCTAGCGCACGACCACTGGCCGCCCACGGAATCGCGCCCTTTACATATTCGATGCCCTGTGCCTTGGCTTCAATTTCATTAAGCCCCATCCAGGCAACTTCCGGGTCGGTGTACGCGACTGAAGGAATGGTTAAGGGTTCGAAATACGATTTCATGCCGGCAATCACTTCAGCCGCCACCTTGCCTTCGTGGGTCGCTTTATGTGCCAGCATCGGATTGCCAACAACATCACCAATCGCAAAAATATTAGCCACGTTGGTGCGCATTTGCGTATCCACTTGAATAAATCCAGCTTCATCGACATTCACGCCCGCTTTATCGGCGCCAATCTTGTGACCGTTGGGTCTTCTGCCGACGGCTACCAGTACCTTATCGTAAACGGCCGGCGGCGGCGCTTTATCACCTTCGAAGCTGACTTTCAGTCCGTTCTTCTGAGCCTTTATTTCCGACACTTTGGTGTTCAGGTAAATCGCTTCATATCGTTTGGAAATACGTTTGTTCAGCGCCCGAACCAGATCTTTATCACAGCCGGGAATCAGGCTATCCATAAATTCGACCACCGTGATTTTAGAACCAAGCGCGTCGTATACCGTTGCCATTTCGAGGCCGATAATTCCGCCGCCTACAATCAGTAACTTCTTCGGTATGTCATTCAACAGCAACGCATCGGTCGAATCCATCAAACGTTCATCATCATTCGGGAAAGGCGGAATCTCGGTTGCCTGCGAACCTGCCGCAATGATGCAGTTTTCGAACTGGACTCGCGTGATTTCACCCTGATTATCGACACTGAGATGATTCTGATCAACGAATTCGCCGACTCCAGTTAGCACGGTAATTTTGCGTTGTTTGGCCAGCCCTGCCAGACCGCCAGTGAGTTTTCCAACCACCTTTTCCTTAAATCCGTTAATCCCATTAAGATCAATTTTAGGCTTGCCAAAATCAACACCATTGGCTTTCATATGTTCGGTTTCGGCGATGATCTGCGCCGTATGCAAAAGCGCTTTTGAAGGAATGCACCCAACATTCAGACAAACACCACCGAGCGAGTCGTAGCGTTCAACCAATACCACTTTTTTGCCGAGATCGGCGGCCCGAAATGCGGCCGTATAGCCACCTGGACCGGCTCCAAGCACGACTACTTCAGTACTGACATCCGAATCGGTAGACGCCGCGGCGGCTGGCGGCGCGGCCGCTGCCGGCTGTTCTGTTTTTGCACCATCGCCAGCATCACTGACGTCGATACTTCCAAGCTTGCTACCTTTTGACAGCTTGTCACCCACCTTGACTCCAATTTGTTTAATAACCCCGTTATAAGGAGAAGGAATGTCCATTGCGGCCTTGTCGGACTCCAGTGTCAGGATAGGATCTTCGGGTTTCACGCTGTCGCCGGGGGCAACGTGAATTTCAATAACTTCTACATTGTCAAACTCGCCAATGTCTGGCACTAACAGATCTTTTTCACTCATGGCTATAAAAGTACTCTTCTAATGTCTGAAATCACCTGGCTCAGATAACTGATAAACCGGGCACCCTGGGCACCGTCGATGACACGATGATCGTAGGACAGGGCCAGCGGCAACATCAACCTCGGCACAAAATCCCCGTCCTGATAGACCGGTTGCATTTTAGATCTTGCGACACCGAGTATTGCTACTTCCGGGGCATTAACAATCGGTGTGAACTGTGTTCCACCAATACCCCCGAGACTGGAAATCGTAAAACAACCTCCCTGCATGTCTCCCGGAGACAGTTTCCCTTCGCGCGCCCGCGCGGCTAAATCTCCGAGTTCAGCGGCAAGATCAAACAGTCCTTTCTGATCCACATCACGTACCACGGGTACCACCAGCCCTCTCGGGGTATCTACTGCGACTCCAATATGAAAGTATTTCTTTAATATCAGATTCTCTCCTGAAACATCCAGAGATGCATTGAAATCCGGATACTCCTGCAAGGCACTGACCACAGCTTTCATCAGAAAAACAAGCGGGGTCAAGCGTAACGATTTAGCTTCTGCTTCTTTGGCAAGCGACTTACGGAAGGCTTCAAGTTCGGTGATATCTGTTTCATCAAACTGGGTTACATGTGGCACATTGACCCAGCTACGATGTAGATGGGCGCCGGATAACTTTTTAATCCGGCTTAATGCTACTTTTTCAATTTCACCGAATTTTGAATGGTCGACTTCAGGAATACCGCTTACTGCAATACCACCGCCACCACCGCCACTAGACATAGTGGATTTCACGAATGATTTGACATCGGCCTTTACAATCCGCCCCTTGGTTCCGCTACCGATTATCTGTTCGAGTTTTACACCCAGCTCACGTGCATATCGGCGTATCGAAGGACTAGCATGAACCATCTTGTTACGGCCGCCTGCCTGCTGACTTTCGCCAACTCCTCCAGGATGTGGTCTGAGCGTTTTCCCGGGAGATGTATCCTTTTTGGCCGAAGTAGCTGCCGGAGTTGCTGGCGGAGTTTCTGCTGGCGCTTCGGTGCTACTGGCTTCAGATTCGGCTACCTCAGCCTGGGCTTCCCGGGCTTCAGCAATGACGGGCACTTCTTCAACCGCTTGCGCTTCATCCGGCTTTGCCTCTGCTGTGGCCGCGTCAACCGTCACCGTGGCAATGGCATCGCCTTCGTTCAAGCGGTCACTAACCGAGACCATTATCGATTCTATGGTGCCGGCAAAAGGACTCGGAATTTCCATCGTCGCCTTATCTGACTCGAGCACGATTATCGATTGCTCGGCTTCTACCTGGTCCCCCGCTGACACCAGCACTTCGATCACTTCTATGTCTTTGAACTCACCAATATCGGGAAGCAATATTTTTCTATTCTCTGCCATAGTTATTCCTGATCGACAGACTCCTAAACGGTTGTCGGATTTGGCTTTTCGGGATCGATGTCATACTTCTTTATTGCCTGTTGTACCACCTTGCTATCAATATCGCCGTCATCGCTAAGCGCTTTGAGCGCCGCCAGCACAATATAGAATCGATTGACTTCGAAAAAGATGCGCAAATTATCGCGCGTATCGCTACGTCCGTAACCGTCGGTTCCAAGACTAACAAACCGCTGTGGCACATATTCCCGAATTTGCTCGGCATAGGTACGATTATAGTCAGTCGCTATAACAGCCGGACCCTTGCGCCCCTGTAACTGGGTCTCAAGATAACTGCGGCGGGCTTTTTTGGTCGGGTGGAGTTGATTCCAGCGATCACAATTCTTTGCTTCACGTGCGAGTTCATTAACGCTGGTGACACTCCAGACATCGGCGTTTACCTCGAAATCATTTTTGAGCAATTCGGCGGCGGCTATCACCTCACGCAAAATGGTACCTGACCCCATTAACTGAACCTTATGGCCCTTTTCTTCACCTTCGTCGAGACAGTAAATACCTTTTAAAATTCCTTCTTCCGATCCTTTCAGCAAGCCTGGATGGGCATAGTTTTCGTTCATCACTGAAATGTAAAAAAAGATATTTTCCTTCAACTGGTACATGCGTTTCATACCATTGTGGATAATAATTGCGAGTTCATAGGCAAATGTCGGATCGTAGGAAATACAATTCGGGATAGTGCCAGCGACGATTAAGCTATGCCCATCCTGGTGCTGTAAGCCTTCGCCGGCCAGCGTTGTACGCCCTGCGGTGCCACCTATCAGAAATCCGCGCACCTGCATATCACCCGCCGCCCAGGCCAGATCACCAATACGCTGAAAACCGAACATCGAGTAATAAATATAAAACGGAATCATACTGACTCCATGCGTGCTATAAGCGGATCCTGCTGCAATCCAGGACGACATCGCGCCGGCTTCGTTTATGCCTTCTTCGAGAATCTGTCCCTTGATGTCTTCGCGATAGTACATCACCTGATCCGAATCCATCGGCTCGTAAAGCTGCCCTTTAGACGAGTAAATTCCCAATTGACGGAACATACCTTCCATTCCGAAGGTACGCGCTTCATCCGGTACGATAGGAACAATGTTTTTACCGATATTTTTATCGCGAGCCAGGGTAGACAGCATGCGCACAAATGCCATGGTGGTCGAAAATTCCCGATCGCCACTGTCTTTTAACAAGGCATCAAAAACGTCAAGGCCTGGAATCACCAGAGGTTCTGCGGTATCGGTACGAACGGGCATGTAACCGCCGAGTTGCTCACGGCTATTACGCATATACTGCATTTCTACGCTGTCTTCGGGGAATTTGTAAAACGGGGCATCAGCAATATCATCGTCACTGATCGGTATATTGAATCTATCACGGAAAGCTTTGAGCGCATCTTCACCCATTTTCTTTTGTGAGTGCGTAATATTCTGGCCTTCACCCGCCTCTCCCATTCCATAACCTTTAACGGTCTTGGCCAGAATAACGGTTGGCCGATCGGTATACTCTACCGCTTCGGCGTAGGCAGCATATACCTTGTGCGGATCGTGGCCACCACGGTTCAGGCGCCAGATGTCTTCGTCCGACATATCGGCAACCATTTCACGGGTCTCGGGATACTTGCCGAAAAAATGTTCGCGCGTATAAGCACCGCCCTTGGCTTTACAGGCCTGGTACTCGCCATCGACAGTTTCTTCCATCAATTTCAGCAACACGCCCGAATCATCTTTGGCCAGCAAATGGTCCCAGTAAGATCCCCATACCACTTTCAATACATTCCATCCGGCACCCCGGAAAACAGCTTCCAGTTCCTGAATGATCTTGCCGTTACCGCGGACCGGGCCATCGAGCCGCTGTAAATTACAATTGACTACAAAAATCAGGTTGTCGAGATTTTCACGCGACGCCAGCGATATGGCACCCAGCGATTCCGGTTCGTCCATTTCCCCATCGCCCATAAACGCCCATACTTTGCGATCCTGTTGTTGCTGAATGTCGCGATTCTCCAGGTACTTCATGAAACGAGCCTGGTAGATCGCCATCAGCGGACCAAGCCCCATCGAAACGGTTGGAAATTGCCAGAAGTCCGGCATCAACCAGGGATGCGGGTAAGACGACAATCCGTTTTCGTCCAGTGCTTCCTGGCGAAATGCTCTCAATTGCTCCTCGCTGAGACGTCCTTCGAGAAATGCTCTGGCGTAGACTCCAGGAGCAGAATGCCCCTGAAAGAAAACCAGATCCCCCTTGTTTTCTTCGCCAGGCGCACGAAAAAAATGCATAAATCCAACATCGTAAAGGGTTGCAGCAGAAGCAAAGCTGGCGATATGGCCGCCCAGTTCGCTCGACTTTCGGTTGGCGTGAACTACCATCGCCGCTGCATTCCATCGGATCACGGAACGAATGCTGTGCTCGATTGCCTGGTCTCCGGGAATCGGGCGTTGTTTAGTTAACGGAATGGTATTGACGTATGCGGTTTTGGCAGAAAATGGCAGGTAGATACCCGACCGGCGGGTTTTATCGATCAGTCTTTCGAGTAAAAAATGTGCACGCTCGGGGCCTTCACGTTCAAGCACCGATTCAAGCGATTCGATCCACTCCTGGGTCTCTTCGGGATCAATATCTGTTTCGTCTACCACGCATGTCGCCTATTTTTAAAATTGACTCGATTATACGGCATATTAACCCGGACGATTCACAAACTGCTGTGATGACGTTGTGAAGAATGGGCCGGTCTTTGATTTTACTGGGGATTATCCGATTGAGTGCCGGACTTATCGATCCGGTCGATTGAGGATAGTTTCCGGTAAAATCAAAGAACAAGCAAGGACACGAGCTTGTTTGTGAATTGTTCGGGTTAAATCGGCCGCGGATGTTATTATCATATCTAAGGAGCCTCTGATCAATTCATGAATCCACAATAATTCTGGCACATTAGTTCTGGCAATATTAAAATGAAAACGATTACCATCATCACCCCGGATGACTGGCATTTACACCTGCGCGATTCGCCCTATCTCGAAGCTGTTGCCGGTGATACCGCAAGACAGTTTGGCCGGGCCATCATCATGCCAAATTTAAATCCTCCGATCAGAAACGTCGAAGACGCGCTGCACTATCGCGACCGAATTCTGGCCGCGACTTCCCTGGTGTCGAATTTGGGTACAAATCAATTTCAGCCGTTGATGACCCTTTATCTAACAGACAACACGAGCGTCGAAGATATAGAAGCGGCCAGCGACTGCGAGTTCGTTTTCGGGGCCAAACTTTATCCCGCCGGAGCGACAACCAACTCCGACGCCGGAGTCACCGATTTGTCTAAAATCCACGGCCTGTTCGAAGCGATGCAGAAACATCGCCTGGTTTTGCAAATTCATGGTGAAGCAACCAATCCCGAAGTCGATGTTTTTGATCGTGAAAAAGTATTCATCGAGCAAAGCCTGAGTCAGATCAGGCGTGACTTCCCGGAACTGCCGATTGTGTTTGAGCATATAACCACCCACGAGGCGGTTGAATTTGTACGCGCCGGTGACCATTTCCTCGGAGCTACCATTACACCTCATCATCTCTTGATTAACCGCAACGCACTATTTCGCGGAGGCATTCGCCCCCATCATTACTGCCTGCCGGTGGTTAAACGCGAACAACATCGCCTTTCCCTGGTGGAAGCTGCCAGTGGCGGTGAATCTCATTTTTTTGCGGGTACCGATAGCGCGCCGCATAGCCAGACTGCAAAAGAAAGCGCCTGTGGATGTGCCGGCGTCTACTCCGCCTGTTGCGCAGTTGAATTGTACGCCGAGGCTTTTGAAAGAGCTGGCGACTTCACCCACTTCGAGACATTTATGAGCCGCAATGGTGCCGACTTCTATGGACTGCCGCAAAACCGTGGAAAGATCACCTTGAATCAGCAGGAGTGGCGAGTACCCGAGTCACTGGTTTATGCGGACTCGAAACTGATCCCGTTCATGGCAGGCGAAACACTAAACTGGAAATTCCAGCAATGATTGAAATGGCACAGCGTTTTCGTGGCTACATGCCAGTCGTAGTCGATGTTGAGACCGGGGGATTTAATGAAGCGACCGATGCACTGCTTCAAGTAGCGGCCGTTATAATCGACATTGACAAAAATGGCGAATTTTTCTGTAGCGAAACCGTATCTTGCCATGTCAACCCTTTCGACGGAGCCAACCTGGAGCCGAAGTCGATGGCAATCAATGGCATCGATGTTGATCATCCGTTTCGCATGGCGCTGGATGAGAAACTGGCATTACCGAAAATCTTCAAACCGGTCCGCAGCGCGCTCAAAAATCACCAATGCAACAAAGCAATACTGGTCGGCCACAATGCACACTTTGACCTCAAATTCATCAATGCCGCAGCGGCTCGAAACGGGATAAAACGAAATCCGTTTCATCCCTTCAGTACTTTCGACACAGTCACCCTGGCCGGACTGATTTACGGTCAAACCGTGCTCGCACGTTCCATTACGGCGGCTGGACTGGAATGGGATTCAAATGAAGCGCACTCGGCCATTTACGATGCTGAAATGACGGCAACCCTGTTTTGCAAAATTGTAAACGAAGTAGTATTTGTACAACGCTGAATATGAATTATACTCATTAGCATAATTTCCGGCAGACCACGCTTTGCGCAAAGAAGACCTATCCATCATCGTCGTCGACGACCTACAGTTTAGCCGCGAGGTTGTCAAATCAGGACTCAGTAAATCTGGGTTCATAGATATTCGCACCGCCGCCGCCGCCGATGAGGCCCTTTATATACTCAATCAACGGCGCGCCCATGTCGTGCTTGCCGATTTCTGGATGCCGGGCATGAATGGACTGGAGATGACTGACCTGATCCGGCGCTGGGATGAAAACAACGATCGATATACCGGAATTGTACTGTTAACCGCCGAAGATACTGCCTCAAGTATCGTCGTCGCGTTTGATCGCGGGGTTAATGATTTCGTATCCAAATCAGCCAACCAGTTCGAACTGGCGGCGAGAGTGTTCGGCGCCGGACGAACCGCCTTTCAGCAAAACGAAATGCGCGAACGTATGCGGAATATCAGCAGCCAGTTTTTACGGGCCAAACAAAACAGCCTGCAGGACCCTGAAACCAATCTGCCCAATCGCGCTCAACTGGAACTGCATATTGAATCGTTGATCGAGCATTGCAACACGCGTGGCGGTGGCCTTGGTGTGGGTTTGATAGAAGTCAATTCGTCAAATAGCGAATTGCGTCTGGGTACCTTGAAGACGATTGCCAATTCGATTCAGTTGGCATTACGCCCTATGGATATGGTTTCCCGCTTCAACATGAACACCTTTGCGGTTTCAATACAGTATGAAGATCCGGCAGTATTTAACCCCGATCTTTTTCACCGGCTGATTCAAAATATCAAGCGACACACCCTGCAGACTACCGATCAGGGCAAGCAGTTGTATATCTCAATCGGGGTCTGGCATGGACACGATCTGGATCCTGCGCCGACGGTTTCTGAAATTATCGATTTCGCCAGCAGCGCCAGTACGCCAATTCAGTAACAGACACAAAAAACCCGCCCTCTGGCGGGTTTATACCTTAGGTTTTGTCAGATCAGCGGACTAACTGGTCTTTTTTTGCGTAGCGGCGAGGGCAATTTTCCCAAGCTCGCCGGATTCGTGCATTTCGAGAGTAATATCACAACCCCCGATTAGCTCACCATCGACATAGACCTGGGGAAAGGTAGGCCAGTCGGCGTAATTCGGCAGGTTTTGAAAAATCTCGGGATCTGACAACACATTGACATAGGCAAATTCAATGCTCAACGACTTCAGTGCTTCTGCAGTTCGGCTCGAAAATCCACACTGCGGTAGCTGCGGGGTTCCCTTCATATAAATGATCACGGGATGGGATTCGACTTGCTGTTTAATTCGTTCCAGGACGTCCATTCAATACCTCAAATAATAACCAAGTAAAACGCTAAGGTTTTAGGGCCTGTTCACACATATTGAAACGTCACTGTTGTGACTAAAAAAGCGCCAATCAAGGCGCGAGGAACGCGGTTTGGTTATTCCAAATGAGCGACGAGCAACACCGAGTGGCGCTTTTTTAGTCACAACCCGAAGGGCTGGGGTCATTTTTGTGGCCAGCTGCGTTATCAGTCGTTCATGTAGAATGACTACACATCACTCCTTCTGCCTTGCTGGCCACAAAAATGGCCGCCAGCAGTGATGATTCAATATGTGTGAACAGACCCTAGCATAACCATTTTATTTTACGAGTCCAGATGTTTACGAGTCCAGATGAATTTGCAACCAGTATTCCAGCAATGCGCTATGCCAGAGCTTGCTGCCATTGAGCCGGGTATAATGAGACTCGGGTTGCGCCAGCAAACAGTCGATGTAGTCACGACTGAACAGTCCTCGTTCACGGCTGCAACGACTATTCAGCACATCAGCCATAAATTCGTAAAAATCACCGCGTACGAATTTCAGTGCCGGCATCGGAAAATATCCTTTGGGTCTGTCAATCAC
>QIJI01000315.1 GCA_003231795.1 Gammaproteobacteria bacterium | reverse complement strand
TTATCGTCCATTATTTATACCGTACGGTAAAATTAGCACTGAATATAGCGTAAATCAATAAATATATCTTGTACGTGATAATTTTTGATGTTTTGCTACAACAAAACTAAATTATTTTACGTACGATACAACTATTTAGCTCCAGTCCACCGATTTGACGGAGTGTCAACACAGGGATTCAGGACGCTCGAACGATCTGAAATCAGTCGCCAGGTTATACAGGAATACCTGGTAACGATGACCCGGCCACAATATTCACTAGGCCAATTTATGCAAACAGCAATCTATATTGACTACCTTCATGTTAGCCACTTAAATTAACCTAGCTGAGTAAAAGATGACTGCCCGTTGTAACTCGGAGCGGCCATTCACACAATTAAGATGAGCGACGCCTTTCGCATCGGCAAAGGTTCTGGCAAGGAAAACATTTACCCTACAAAACCCAAAGACTGTCATTGACAGCTTGGCATATTTTGAAGCCGGCATTCACTGCTTGGTAGGAGGGTCGTGGTGGGCGAACTTCAATGTCGATCTCGCGCCGAAGCCACTTTAGTTCTTGCAGTTGGTCTAGAGATTTCGATAACGCACGATCCGTGATCGAAAATAATTCTGACTTAATTTCAGTAAATCGTCTTGGCGTATGTATCACTGTGAGAACTGGAATTGTCCACGTTCGTCGCAGCAGTGCAAATTCTTCATCGCTGGGAACAATATCTACAATGTTGCCAGCAACCTTTGCAATCTTCGCCCCTTCAAGGGTCAGTCGGTATTCAGGTCGTAGCGGATGGCCATGACCAGGATTTCGTTCCAATAAACCAAGATTAACCAAATGTACCAAGCTTTTGGCGAAAGCTGTACGGTTCGCTCCTATTGAAGAAAGTAGAGGAGCCTGTCGGCCCGGCACCCCAGAATGTATCATAGCCAATATTTCCAACGACCAAGCGCGTGAAGTGATCTTGACAATAGTCTTAATGTCCATATAGTATATATACTATACTTTACATACAAAGAGAAACCTTATGCCCCTCGTCACCTTAGATAATACGATTACCATCGCCATGTCCGTTCGGAACCGTCATCATAGTGCGGAGTGGTTTAGTGAGAAACTCGGCTTCACACTCCTCCATCACATCGATGAAGCCGGGTGGAGCGAGATGAAGACCAAAACTGACGGCGTTACCCTCGGCTTAGGCGAACAGTCCGAACCCACTCCGGGGAATACGGTTCCCGTATTTGGCGTTTCTGATATTGAAATTGCTCGTAAAAACCTTGAAGCAGCAGGCGTTAAATTTGATGGGGAGACAGAGACTGTTGAAGGGATGGTTAGCACTGCAACATTTTATGATCCCGATGGAAACGCATTGATGTTGGCACAAGATTTATCTGGTGTAGGCTGAAAATATATTTGGCAGGTTGTCGTTAAAGCACCAGATTCAATTGTGCTAATTCTCACCATCTGACTGGCTCTAATGGGCAGCAAAAAGCGGACGGTCGATAAATCCTTAACGTGGTTTTCTGTTCCGATGCACCTTAGACCCCGTCATCGTAAAAACTGGCTTGAACGAAATTGATTACCCGGTTAATCCGATGGCGTTGAACGACTTTGCGCGTCATATTTTCTTGTATGATTTAGCAGAATAAATTTGAGGCCAATGGCTATTGATTTTCATTCCAGGGTGGGGCTCGGTGTTAGCGCATGGTCACCAGTTCTTCGGAACTGGTCGGATGAATTGCCACGGTGTCGTCGAAATCGCGTTTGCAGGCTCCCATGCGGATCGCAACTGCAAATCCCTGTAACATTTCGTCAACAGCAGGGCCTATCATATGGCAGCCGATCACTTTTTCTTCGTCGTCGAGGCAAACCAACTTCATCGCGGTCGGCACTTCATGCCCTGAAATTGAGTTGTACATCGCGGTAAACTGGGTTTGATAAACCTTGATCCGATCGCCATATTCTTCGGTTGCTGCTGCTTCGGTCAATCCTATGGTTCCGATAGGCGGGTGACTGAATACCACTGTCGGGATCCATTCATAATCCAGGTGCCGGTCTTGCTGGTTATCATAAATACGATCTGCGAGCCTTCTGCCGGCGGCGATGGCAACTGGGGTCAACGGGGCACGTCCGGTTATATCACCCAACGCAAAAATATGGGGTTGATTGGTATATTGATACAAGTCAGTTTCGATGAAGCCGCGCTTGTTCAACTTGACCCCGGCCTTGTCGAGGTTCAACGACTCCAGATCAGGTCGCCGGCCGACAGCGTAAAGGACCTGGTCTACATCGGTCATTCCTTTGTCCTGATTATCTTCAATGTCCAGCAATCCCGACTCTTGTTGATTGATTGCGGTAATTTCACTCTGGGTGCGCATTTCGATGCCTGAATTCTGCAATTGTTCAAACAGCGTGGTTTTAATCAGGTCATCGAAGTCACCCAGCACATGTTGTTTGCGCAGATACAGGACTACTTCACTGCCGAGAGCATTCAGCACCCCGGCGAGTTCCACCGCGATGTATCCCGAGCCTGCAATGGCAACGCGTTTCGGTAAATGATCAAGCTCGAAAAACCCGTCTGATGTAATTGCAAATTCAGCCCCTGGAATATTGGGGAAGCTGGGGCGGGTCCCGGTGGCGATGACGATATGCCTGGCGCTGTATTGTTTGCCTGCCACCTCAATCGTATGCGCATCGACAAAACTGCCATCTCCAACCAACTCGTCAATCCCGAGTTCTTTCATATAGCCGTGATAATATTTGTTGATGCCTTCGATATAAGCCTGTCGTTTTTGCACCAGCCTGGACCAGTCAAATCCATTGTTTTTGATATCAAACCCGTAACTTTCCGCATCATCAAGCAGGTGCGCGATATTGGCGCCAAACCACATGATTTTTTTCGGAACGCAGCCGACATTGACGCAAGTACCCCCGATCAACCCTCTTTCTACGACCGCGCAACGTTTTCCATAACTCGCGGCACGTTCAATCACGGATAATCCGCCGCTTCCGGCGCCGAGGGCAATCAGATCGTAATCAAATTCTTGCGTCATGTTGTTTCCCGTTTGTTAGAAGGCGAGCTGCTAAAAGGCAAGCGATGTCCCGCCATATATTTTGCCACTCTCGTCTTCGACATCGTAACCGTAGTCGACGAATAAATCAGTTTTTACAAAAGACCGGAGCTTCCACCGAAACCCGGTACCGACGGTGTAATGCAGGTCAGACAAATCAATTTCTTCGAATTTCGGGTAAACATTGCCGACATCGACAAAAAAGGTAGAACGGAATGTGGGGTATTTTCGATAACCAATGATATATTCGAGATTACCGAATATTCTGGCGTCCCCCCGATCATCGATGCTTTCGAGGCCACGCAGATTGGAAGAACCGCCAATATCGTAGCGCAGATAGTTAAAAGGACTGTTGTTGGATACCGCGGCGACGAAGCGAAAATTCAAATTATCGTAGCGATTGAGGCGATGAAAACGAATCGCCTCAAAAGTTACTACATCAGATTCGTAATCCGAATCAAGCCATTCAAATCCACGCGATAGCGACAGCTCATAAAACTGTCCATAACGGCGAAATTTTTCCGAATGCACATCATCAAAAATCAGCGCGATTGACAATCGATTGTAATCGCCGGCTTCACGAGCTTCAATCGATTCCGGATAAGGCTCATCCAGTTCGCGTTGTCCGAAAGTAATAGCAGTAGCAATGGTTAAAGGCGAAGTCTGCGATGCAAGTGGAAAATCTCGCGCTACCGACATTGATAAAACACGGCTGGTTTCAACATTTTTGAATTCATCGACTTCGGTATTTTTAATCTTCTGTTTTACACTCCAACCTAATTTGTAAGGGCTATTGTAGAGCGGTAATTTATAGCGCAGGCGTACTTCTTCAGAGTCGTCGCCATCGCTTTCTTCTTCCTGCTGGATCAGCATTTCGAGTGTCCGATCAGCGCCCTGAATGTTGTACACGCGCAATCTAAAGCCAGCCTTGATATCGCCATCGCCATTTCTACTCAGCCTTGGCAACAGTAGCCAGGAATATTTTTCTTCGAGGATAATATGCAATACCAGAGCTCCATCTTGCCGACGCTCGCTCTGAAAACTAATCTGCTTGAATAGACCGGTATCACGCAAATCCTGTTGCGCCTGATTCAGCAGTTCTACAGTCAAAACCTGGCCGACAGCCAGACCCGACCACTCCAATACATACTTCACCTGGCTGCGTTCATTACCGCTCACGGATATAACATCGACAGGCTGCCCGATCGCTAGTGGGCTTATTCCTGCAAGGGATGCCATGCCGGGTGATGTCAATACTGGATAACACAGAATCAGAATCAGACACTGTGCGAATAACCTGTTACTAAAACACATTGGTCAGTCTTGTGGACCCCATAAGATACGATCAAGGCTATCATCTGACTCCGCCTCAATAATTTTCAGTCCGTCGAAGCGCACACCTTCGTGCTTCAGCAGTTGCGCCTGTTCCTGATAGGATTTTGATCCTTCTTCAAAAGCGAGCGTTCGATTGGAACGTACCACACGATACCAGGGCAGTGGTTCCGGTGATCGGCCCATCGCGGCACTGACCATTCTCGAATATCGGGGGTAACCGGCGGCGCGGGCGACTTCACCATATCCCATGACCCGGCCCGACGGTATCGACTTCACAACCTGCCATACGCCAGGATCAAATTTCTTCTGAAAGCTGTTCATGACGCGAGTTTACTATCGCAAGAAGCTACTGAGAAGCCAGCTTTTTGAATCGAGTTTATTATCACAATAAGTTATAATCCCCTTCTCTTAATCACAATTAATGATTTAATAAAAGAATGGAGTTTCGACAACTACAGTCCTTGCTCAAGCTGATCGATTGTAATTTCAGTGTCAGTAAGGCTGCCGATGAAATGTTTGTTGTGCAATCGGCAGTGTCACAACATTTGAAAAAACTGGAAAGCGAACTCGAAGCAGATCTGTTTATTCGCAAGGGTAAGCGGCTCATCGGTCTGACCGAGATTGGCGAGCAGGTCGTGAACCACGCTCGCGTGACGCTAGCTTCGGTGAACAGCATTCGTGCTATCGGCAAAGATCATGTTAATCAGGACCAGGGGATTTTGCGTATCGGTTCGACGCATACCCAGGCGCGCTATGTATTGCCACCGGTATTGAAAACTTTCAATCGCGCCTACCCGAAGGTTGAGCTGCAAATCCATCAGGGGACGCCGAAGCAACTGGTTCATTGGGCAATAAACGACGAGATCGATTTTTCCATCTGTACCGAAGCACTGGCAGAATCTAATCAGCTAACCAATATTCCCTGTTACCAGTGGAATCGTAGCCTGATCACCTTACGCGGGCATCCACTGCAGAAGCTGGAAAAGGTAACGCTAAAAGATTTATGTGAATTTCCTCTGATTACCTATGTTTATGGATTTACCGGACGCAAGAGTTTTAGTGACACTTTCACCAAAGCCGGACTTGAGCCTCATGTGGTGTTAAGTGCCGCCGACACCGATATTATAAAAACCTATGTACTCGAAAAAATGGGAGTCGGCATCATTGCCAGTATGGCCCTGGACGAAGTAGGCAATACTAAAATGGAAATTCGCGACCTCAGTCATTTGTTTCCGTGGGAAATAACACGTATTGCCTATCTGAACGATAAATATTTGCGCCATTACGAGCAAAAATTTATCAAACTGTTCATCGATTTTGTATCACAGGCTGACGACGGCAAGGTTTATCAGTTGTAAGCGGGATATAATTTACATTAAATAGACTTTGCATCTATTTGATATATATGATTAAACATCGGAATCGGAATGAGGGTTTCGTTCATGCTGGTCAAGGGCAACCAGCCGCCGAACCTCCGAAACCGCGACGCTGATGGTGGGAAAGTCGCAATTGCGCATGGCGCTGAATTCTTTCAGAATGCGATCGTATCGAAGTAAGGCATCGGGTTGACGCTGTTCCCAGATAGTAATCGCTTTAGCGGCTTGCTTTTTATTGTCGACTTCCTGCAATACCAACTCAGTCAAATTGCGTTGATGCACGTGAAGATCATTACGCAAATTGAATATTGCCAGATGGTTCCAGTGGGTTCTGACGACTGTTTTTGATATATGTTCCCGAATCCAGTGCAATTGCAGGCGTTCGGAGACTGCATAAAACAGTTTCGCGACAGTATCCGAATTGCTGTGCAGTTTGATTTTTATTTCAATGATGTCAAAAGCCGACGCCAGGGTAGTTTTGTCGGTCAACTCCTCGGCCAGTTCGACCGGCAGGCGGTATTTGATGAAGGCTTTCCTGGTGGCCGTATAGTTTCGACGCGATTGACCGATGATCGCAGATGAAATCATGCGCCGCAGTATTTCGATATCGGATTTATATCGTTCGATTACCTGGCTGACATTGAAATCTGAAGGTTGATTCCGCAGTAACCAGCTAATCGAACGTTCCAGAAGTCCGCTGATCGCCTGAAAAGATTCGTAGCGATGTTTTTCCTGTACCACATTGTCTAGTTTCTCCAGCGAACGCCAGGTGTCATACAAGTCAAATACGTCGACTGTTACTACGTAGGCCTTGGCAATGTCTTCGATTGTAGCGCCGGTTTCTTCGCGTATCCTGAAACCAAAGCCGATACCAATATTATTTGCAATCTGGTTACTTAAAATGGTGGCGATAATTTCTTTGCGCAGCGGATGCTGCAGGATTTCATCGGCATATCGATCGCGCAGCAGCCAGGGAAAATAACCCAGTAACAACTGGTCGTAACATTTCTCAGTCAACGAGGATGATTCGAGTAATGCGTTTTTGTAGGTCAGCTTGCTATAGGAAAGCAGAATTGATAGTTCCGGACGGGTTAAACCGCTATTTTGCGCGATGCGATCCGTAATCTGCTTGTCGTTGGGCAAATTTTCAAGCTTGCGATTTAATATTCCCTCCGACTCCAGGTGGCGCATGAAGCGGGCATGTTGGAACATGTCGGCTGCGGCATGCTGTTCGATACTGTCGATTATCTGCGTTTGTCGATAATTATTGAGCAAACACTTCTGTGCTACCTCGTCGGTCATTTCTACCAGCAACCGGTTGCGATCCTTGCGTGTCAAGCGACCGGTTTTGACCTGCTGTGATAACAATATCTTGATGTTTACTTCGTTGTCGGAGCAATCAACACCCGCCGAATTATCAATTGAATCGGTATAGATCAGGCCACCTGCCTGCGCATACTCTATGCGCCCGCGTTGGGTCACGCCAAGGTTTCCACCTTCACCCACAGCTTTAGCCCGCAACTGATTGCCGTTTATGCGGATTGCATCATTACTCTTGTCGGAAACGTCAGCATCGGTTTCGATTTCAGCCTTGATATAAGTACCGATACCTCCATTCCACAACAGGTCGACCTGCGATTTCAAAATGTAAACAATCAACTCGTTAGGCGTCAGATTATCTTCCTTGCAATCGAACAAGCTCTGCATTTGCGGGGTTAAATCAATTCGTTTGGCTTTGCGCGAAAAAATACCGCCGCCTTTGCTAATTAAATTTTTGCCGTAATCACCCCAGCTAGAGCGGTTTATGGAAAATAATCGCTCCCGCTCGCGATAACTTTTCTTTGTGTTGGGTGCAGGGTCAATAAAGATATGCATGTGATTAAATGCCGCTACCAGTTGAATACAGGGAGATAGCAGCATGCCGTTACCGAAAACGTCGCCCGACATATCGCCAATTCCAACCACCGTGAATTCCTCACGCTGGATGTTCCTGCCCAGGCCTCGAAAGTGCCGTTTGACCGACTCCCAGCCGCCGCGTGCGGTAATGCCCATTTTCTTATGGTCGTAACCCTGCGACCCACCCGATGCGAAAGCGTCATCGAGCCAGAAGCCGTGTTGTGCGGCAATTCCATTGGCAACATCGGAAAAAGCCGCGGTACCTTTGTCAGCCGCAACGACCAGGTAAGGATCGAATTCATCGTGTATTCGTGTATCCGAGGGCGAAACGACATCGCTACCCACCCGATTGTCGGTTAGTTCCAGTAACGAATTGATATACAACGAATAGCAGGCCTGAACTTCGGCATAGACTTCTGCGGCGGGTAGATGTGCAATCTGTTTGGTGATGAAACCACCTTTGGAACCAGCAGGCACAATGACGGCATTTTTCACCATTTGCGCCTTCATCAGTCCAAGCACTTCGGTACGGTAATCCTCGCGTCGATCAGACCAGCGTATGCCCCCGCGAGCAACCATTCCGCCGCGCAGATGAATGCCTTCAAACCGCGGTGCATAGACATAAATTTCGAACCGTGGACTGGGTTTCGGGAGATGATCGATTTTTTGAGAATCCAGCTTGAAACTGATATGCCCACTATCACCTTTGTGCTGCTGAAAATAGTTACTGCGTACCGTCGCATCGATCAGGTTCAACATGCGTTTGTAAATCAGGTCGTGGTCGAGTGATTCGATATCATGCAAGCGTTCATGAATCGAATTTATAATTTCCTGATGCGATTCCCGCCCGGCTTTTTGCGGATCAAACTTATGCAGGAAAGCCTTCACCAGCATCAAGGTGATGTCGGGGTAACTGTTCAGGGCTTCGATGATGTAATCACGGCTGTAGGAAAATCGAATTTGCTGCAGGTAAGAGGTATAAGCGCGCAAGATTCGAATGTTTTTTGCTTTGATACAGGCGCTGAAAAGCAGGTGGTTGAAAGCATCGTTTTCACTTTGTTGCCGCCAGATGCTTTCAAACAGTTGGCTGAAGTAGCGCGGCACTTTTTCCGGATCGGCATCGCAAATGTTATCCCCGCGCTCAAGGGTAAAATGGTTAATCCAGTAAATCCGGTTGCCCAGCTTGATCTTATAGGGACGACCAATCAGAACCTGTAGCCCCATCGACTCGAACATCGGCATCGATTGCGATAATGGAATCGTGTCTTTGAGGGTAAATAATTTGATCGAGAAATTATTCGGATCACGCGAAATTTTTACCAGGCGTGCCTGCGCCCGATTTTTAGCGTTGATTTCAGCCAGTACTTCCAGGTCGGGCATTGCATCATCTACCGAGAAATCCCCCTGGTAGTTTTCGGAAAAGCTGTCTTCGCTGACCTTTACTTTATTTAATTCAGGGGTGGCGTCGATTCGCTTAAATAGCGCTCTGTACCATTTGTTCATAGCAATGCCCTTGATTTTTTTATGTTGTGCTCTTTGAGCCGCGTATCATAACTGGTTTGCCGCGCTTTTGGTTACTCTGGTAGCAGCAAAAATTGAATATTAACGGGATTAAACACGGCACTGACCATTAACCGACTACGCGATAAAATTCGCCATGATCACAGGTCGGGCAGTTCGGGATCTGACCTGCTTCGGTCAGTGTTATTCGGTTTCCACAATCGTTGCAACTCAAGGTGCCGGCATTACAGACCTCGCCGCTGCGATATAAACTGGCCTGGTGGTCCTCATTTTCGAATTTGCGGAAATCGAGCCAGGTTTTGTCCGCTGATTTAGCGATCATGTCAACAAAACGGTCTTCGACCAGCTTCAGGTCGAAACTCAACCAGTCTTTGAGTTCCTTGCGTTGTTGAACCAGGGTCTTATTGGCTTTTTGAATGTCGCGCCTGAGCGTCGTACCAAGGCTTTCCGCTTCTTCCTGGGTCAGCGCGTAGAGTTCGCGTGCCAGAACCTGTGCATTGTGGACCATTTCATCGACGGTAGGCGCCAATGCTTGCTCAGCCTCATGAATACCTTTGCTGACAGTTTTCACCATATGATTAAATGCTTCAACCAGCTTTTCACGATCCCGCATATCCATAAAAACATTAATAGCGCATAATATCCGACTGCACAAGTAAGCCTCGATCAACAATGACACAAATCTACGATGCAGCCGAAAAAGGCGCGATCCTGTTGTGGTGTGAGCGAGCTGGCTAATCGGGTACAAAAATTATGACAATTAA
>QIJI01000373.1 GCA_003231795.1 Gammaproteobacteria bacterium | reverse complement strand
CGATCGGCTGCTATCTGTAGCGCTTCACGTTGTTCGACATCAATATTTTCATGTGCCTGCTGCAAACGCGACCGCGGCATTTCCAGTTCGGCCATATCATCGACCACAAGCCCGTCGAAGCGGCGACTGTACTTCAGCACCGCAGTGTCGCCATCAGCCTTAACCGCCGCCAGAATTTCGCTCACCGTCTTACTGACCGATTCATCCGAGACTGTTTCCCAGGCCAGCAAGCGCTCGAGTCGGGACTGGAAGTCGGGCTGCTGACTACTAAGGCGATTTATGTTCATACTAAACGATGGCGCTTTCGATTTTGGCGACCACTTCATTGATGGCCCGGTTTTTCATTTTCAACGAAGCGCGATTGATGATCAGACGCGAACTGATTGCAGTAATCAGCTGTAACGGCGTCAATCCATTTGCCTTCAGGGTATTGCCGCTATCGACCAGATCTACAATAATATCAGCCAGGCCGACGACGGGGGCGAGTTCCATCGATCCATATAATTTGATCAATTCTACCTGGCGTCCCTGATCGAGAAAAAACTGGCGTGTAATCCTGGGATATTTTGTCGCCACCTTGAGGCGCACTCGCGGCAACGGTTTGTCCTTGAATCCGGCCGTCATCATCCTGCAGGTCGCAATTTTAAGATCGAGCCTTTCGTAGAGACCTTCCCCGCCATGCTCAAGCAGTATGTCTTTGCCGGCAACACCCATATCAGCCGCACCGTATTGCACATAAGTCGCTACGTCGGCAGAGCGAATCAAAACAAGTTTGATGTTATCCCGGTTGGTCGCGAATACCAGCTTTCGACTAGTGTTCAGATCGTCCACCGGTTCGATTCCAGCCCGGGACAGTAACGGCAGCGTATCAGCCAGAATGCGGCCCTTGGCGAGCGCGATGGTTAACTCGGTATTCATTTGAAATAATTTAGCCCGTAAATTTCACAAATCTGCGCCAGGATCGCGCAGGATATTGTTTTCACAAGGAAATTTCCGAAAGAGTCTCGTATCGACGATTACGAGCGACTGAGGAAATATTTCTTGTGGAATCAATAGACTATCGAGACGGTGCATGATTTGTGAATTTTCCGGGCTAGGTCTAGTGCCCGACCACTAGTTCGGAACGCGTTGAATCTGTGCGCCGAGGCCGGCCAGTTTTTCTTCGATATGATCATAACCGCGATCGATATGGTAAATTCGATCGACCACGGTTTCCCCCTTGGCCACCAGGCCGGCCAGAATAAGGCTTGCGGAAGCGCGTAAATCGGTCGCCATTACCTGGGCTCCGTTTAATTCTGCAACGCCCTGAATAATAACCGTATTGCCTTCCAGATTGACGTCAGCTCCGAGTCGCATGAATTCCTGGATATGCATAAATCGATTTTCGAAAACGGTTTCGGTTACCGAACCGGTACCTTGCGCGATCGCGTTGAGCGCACAGAATTGGGCCTGCATATCGGTAGGAAAACCGGGATAGGGCGCAGTACGAATATTAACCGCCTGCGGTTTGCGTCCTTCCATGTCGAGCTCGATCCAGTCATCACCGATGTCAATCACGGCTCCGGCTTCTTCCAGCTTGGCGAGCACTGCATCCAGCAATCTTGGATCGGTATGTTTGATCAGTACTTTGCCGCCGGTAATAGCCGCAGCTACCAGATAAGTACCAGTTTCGATTCGATCAGGCAATACCGAGTAATCGCAACCGCGTAAATTCTTGACCCCGTGAATGGTAATCAAATCGGTTCCTGCGTCTTCTATTTGCCCGCCCATAGCATTGATAAAATCGGCCAGATCGACCACCTCAGGCTCACGAGCCGCATTTTCGATTACCGAGGTACCGTCGGCCAGACTCGCCGCCATCATCAGATTCTCGGTACCGGTAACAGTCACCTGGTCCATCACAATTCGCGCTCCCTTGAGCCGGTCACAGCGGGCCTTGATATAGCCTTGTTCGACTCGGATATCCGCTCCCATCGCTTCGAGACCGCTGAGGTGCATATCGACCGGACGCGCGCCAATGGCACAACCACCGGGCAGTGACACTTCAGCCTCACCATGGCGAGCCAGCAATGGCCCGAGCACCAGTATCGAGGCACGCATGGTCTTAACCAGTTCGTAGGGGGCAAAGGTATTTTCCAGATAGGTCGGGTCGACCTCGATGCTCATCTTTTCACCAATGGTTAATTGCACACCCATCCGGCCCAGTAGTTCCATGGTTGTAGTAACGTCGTGCAAATGTGGTACGTTGCGAATGATGACGGGGCTATCCGCCAGCAAAGTACCCGCCAGAATAGGTAATACAGCGTTTTTGGAGCCGGATATCCGAACCTGGCCCGCCAGAGGTATTCCGCCTTTGATAATAAGTTTATTCATGCCCGGCCTGCGCCTACAAGGGCGGCTATTCTAACAGGATTATTTTGATTTTTACTGCTTTTCGAGCACCATCCGCGGGAAAACAGAATTATACAGATGATCGCGGCTAGAGCGATAAATTTACCCCGATGAATGGCTAGCCCGCATTTCTCACCAGCATTCTACTGCGACCGGATTTACTGTTTTGCGTTACGCGCCTTAAGCGTTTCGATCAACCCGTCGATGCCGTTTTTCTTGATCGCGCGCGCGAAACTGGAGCGATAATTGGTCACCAGACTGACCTCATCAACACTGACGTCATAAACTTTCCAACCGGCGTCGCCGAGCCGCAATTTGTAGTCAATCGGAATTGGAAAACCTCCGGATTGTTCGATTTCGGTCCTCACCGTGACATCACCATCAGCTTCGGCACCTTCCATTGGCAGATATACCAGTGCCTGATCGCTATACTCAAGCAGCGCCGAGCCATAGGTACGCACCAGCAACAACCTGAATTCGTTTTCGATAACCGGTTTCTGCTCGGCGTTGATTTTATCCTTGTAACGTCCCAGCGCGAGATCTGTCATCGCCGAAAAATCAAAATTCGGTAACACCACCTCATCCACCAGTTTGTTCAGCAACTCGGGTTGCTCCTGATAGGTTGACGTATTCGCTTTTAATTTCGACAGTACCCTGTCTGCAATACTTTTAATCAGTTGCTCGGGTCCCTCCACGGCATAAACCGGCGCAGTTACCATCAAAAATACGAGAAGGACTAATTTTTTCACTGAAACACCCCGCTGACGCTTCTAAGTCTGGAAATATGGTTATTAAATTCATTGACCGCCTTGAGATAGTCCGAGTAAGCGAGTACATAAACCTGCAACGCGGTCAGAATCTTGTCGGCTTGTTCAAGACCTGCTTCAAAATCTGCATAAGCGGCGATCATCCAGCGCCTGGCGGCCCTGGAACTGGACTTCATCGACTGAATTGACTGATATCGCGCCTGCATTGCGTAATACTCTTCGCGCACCTGAAACGGTATGCCGGCTCGCGCGAACGAAGCCTTATGCACCAGCGCGTCGAGATCAGCCTGCGCCTGCACCACTCGCGCTGGTTGCGCACCGGCTTCCCACTGCCAGCGCATACCTATCAGGGGTGATATCGCGGCATGATTAAACGGATCGGTAATGTAAGGGTTATCGAGCGTATCGCGACCTGGCGCGTAAGCCAGCGAACCGGCTACCCCGGCAAATACAATCGGTTTCTTGTCGGCACGTTTCGCCTGTACCAACGCCCGTCGTGCGGCGAGGCCGGCTTCTACCTGTTTGAATTCAGGACGATTGGCAATCGCCAGTTCAATCCATTGATCGAGACTCTCCTGCGGCATCGGCAAGGGTCTCAAGCGACTATCCACGAGTTCGATAACTGTTTCATCGCGACCGGTTAAAAATTGCAGGCCCGCCATCGCAACCAATTCAACACGCTTTGCTTCAGCCAGAAAACTGTCGACCAGCCCTATCCCCGACTGCAATGCAAACTTGTCAGTCTGACTGGCGTTACCTTCGCCATCCTCGAGCCAGCCTTCGACCAGTTCCAGCGCACCCGACAAACGTTTAAGAGTATCTTCGAGTAAAAAACGGCTATCGCGAGCGGTAAGGTATCCGTAATAAGCCCGCACTACCTGTAACGCGACTTCGTCGCGCTGCAAATAGACATCCTGTTGTTTTATCAGAATATTGTTTTTGGCGGCATTCTGATAACTCTCCAGTCGTCCGAAGGTTGACAGGGGTTTGATGATACTGAAGGTTAACCCCCCCCACAGCGACAGCCCATCGTCGAGATCATAAAGATCATCGCGAGGCTCGCAGTTGTTACTACAGGAAGATTCACCGTCTTCATAAAAACCACCGTCCACACCATTTGCGACTGCGACAAAACTATCTACCGAGTAACGCAACCCGCCTGAGCCTTCGGCCTCTTGCAACAGGCCCTGAGCTTTACGCACGAAGGCCTGCTTTTCTGCGATACGTGGATCCTGCGCCAGCGCGAGTTCGATCGCCTGCTCGATGCTCAGTGTGCCTTGCGCGGACACCACAAAACTGCATAAAACAGCGAAAAGACCGAAAAGCCTGGAAATAGATCGTTGCATAACCGCTATTGTCCCGTTTACTAGCTGAATAGAAGCTGACTAATGAAGTTAGATTTAGTTCGTGACGCGAAGTCTAGCCGGTATATCACGCCAAGTGAATTAAGATGCAGGTAAATCTTGTTTCTAGCCCGTCGAAATAAGCCGCCGCATCTAATCTTACTGGCAAAACCGTTGCATATTCGTTAGTGTTCCAGATCACACACTCCTGACTACTGCTATTTTATGTCCAGATCTCTGACTGATCATCATAGCTTCAATTATGATGAACTTATTAAGTGCGGCCACGGCGATTTATTCGGCCCCGGCAACGCATTGTTACCTTTGCCTCCGATGTTGATGTTTGATCGCATTGTCGAAATTAATGAAGGTGGCGGTAAATACGAGAAAGGTGAAATGATCGCCGAACTGGACGTCAATCCTGATTTATGGTTTTTCAAATGCCATTTTGAAACCGATCCGGTCATGCCGGGTTGTCTGGGACTTGATGCAATGTGGCAGTTAGTCGGGTTTTACCTTGGCTGGAAAGGCGGCCCCGGACACGGTCGCGCACTCGGCGCGGGCGAAGTAAAGTACTTCGGCCAGGTTTTACCACAGGCGAAGCTGGTTACCTATCGTATCGACATGAAACGGGTCATCATGCGTAAACTGGTAATGGGCATCGGCGATGCATCGATGGAGGTCGATGGTCGTGAAATCTACAGCGCCAAAGATCTACGTGTCGGCCTGTTTACCTCCACCAAAGACTTCTAACCTCTTTATTTTTACCTTTAAGTAAACGAATTAATGCTTGCCTCTGTCGCCGCAGTGATCGCAGGTCTTGCGTTGCTCATCTGGAGCGCAGATCGTTTCGTCGACGGCGCCACGGCGCTGGCTCGACTGATGGGGGTTTCGATCATGATCATCGGAATAACCATCGTCGGCTTCGGTACGTCTGCTCCTGAAATCGTGGTTTCGATCACTGCGGTACTCGAAAACACTCCGGATATCGCCATTGGTAATGCGCTCGGGTCCAATATCGCCAATATCGGCCTGATTCTTGGCGTAACTGCAATCCTGGTGCCGGTACCGATCGCGAGTCGCCTTTTCAAGACCGAGTTTCCGTTGTTGGCGCTTGCGACTATTCTCATGGCCTGGAGTCTGTACGATCTTTCGCTAGACCGCTTCGACGGGCTGCTATTGTTGGGATTGCTGATTGCAGGTCTTTACTACCTGATACAGGTGCACCGTAAACATCCCGCAGATTACGCGCGCGAAGAACACGAAGCCGGAGTACAGGCCTCGGAAATGAAAATGCCCGCTGCCTGCGGCTGGATACTGCTAGGACTGGTAGTACTGGTTGGCAGCTCCAAGCTACTCGTCTGGGGAGCTTCAAATATCGCGCTTTCATTGGGTGTCAGCGAGCTAATCATAGGGCTGACCATTGTTGCACTAGGCACCAGTCTGCCAGAACTGGCGGCGTCGATAGCAAGCCTTAAAAAAGGCCAGCCTGACCTTGCCATTGGCAATGTGATCGGCTCAAATCTGTTCAATTCGCTGGCCGTTATCGGTCTACCGGCGTTAATGACCGGTTTCGAAATAGACCCATCCGCTCGCAGCAGGGATTTACCGGTAGTAGTCGGTCTGACTTTACTGCTGATTCTAATCTCGCGATTTCCAGCCGCCAGCCCACGCTATCTAACGCGAAACAAAGGTATATTCCTGTTCTCGGCTTTTGTTATTTACCAACTATATTTGTATTATAAGTTCGCCACTGGCTAGGAGTCTGTCGGACTTGGTTATACTAATATCTGAAAAATCACCCACTTTTACCCTACTGCAACAGGTGGGCTAACTATGTCAAAACACGCTTATATCAAGCTCGGGCTGGCCGTTTTAAAAACCGAAGCAGAGGCCATCGCGGCCCTGACTGAACGGATGGATCAACGCTTTCACGACGCCTGTGATCTGGTGCTGGGTTGCGCAGGTCGCGTTGTCGTCACCGGCATCGGAAAATCGGGCCATATCGGCAAAAAAATTGCTGCTACTCTCGCCAGCACCGGCACACCTGCATTTTTCATGCATCCGGGAGAAGCGAGCCACGGCGATCTCGGCATGATTACCGCGGATGATCTGGTCATAGCTTTATCCAACTCCGGTGAAACCAGCGAAATCACAATACTGCTACCAATGCTGAAACGTCTGGGTATTCCACTAATCTCGTTGAGTGGAAATCCTGACTCAACCCTGGCCAGAAAATCCGACATCAACCTCGATGTCAGTGTTGCCAAAGAAGCCTGCCCCCTGGGTCTGGCACCAACCTCGAGCACGACGGCCACGCTCGCAATGGGAGATGCGCTAGCGGTTGCGGTACTCGATGCGCGCGGATTTACTGAAGAAGATTTCGCGCTTTCCCACCCCGGTGGAAATCTGGGTCGACGACTGCTACTGAAGGTCAGTGATATCATGCACAGTGGTGATGCCACGCCGCTGGTCGATGCTGCAACAACGCTGTCGGATACACTCATCGAAATGACTGCAAAAGGGCTTGGCATGGCAGGCGTCATCGATGCGAAAAGTGGCCAGCTGGTCGGCATTTATACCGACGGTGATCTGCGCCGCACTTTTGAAAAAATGCCGGATATAAAAACCGCATTGGTAAGCCAGTTTATGACCCCTGACTGCGTCACCATAGATCAGGAAAGCATTGCCGGCGAGGCGCTGAAACTGATGCACGATAAAAAAATCAACGCACTCATGGTGGTTGACGATAATCTGCAGGTTCAGGGTGCGTTAAACATGCATGATTTATTAAGAGCCGGTGTTGTTTAAAATGAGATTTTCATGAGCGCCGACCCGACCCAGAAAGCGAGCCAGATTCGACTGTTGATTCTCGATGTTGACGGCGTCCTGACCGATGGTGGATTGCAGCTTGATGACCATGGCAATGAGTACAAAACCTTTAATTCACTCGACGGTCACGGCATCCGGATGCTGCTCGATAGCGGCATTGAAGTGGCGATCATTACGGGTCGCCAATCGGCTATTGTCGATTACCGAATGGGCGATCTCGGGGTGAAACATATCTATCAGGGATGTCGTAACAAACTACCGGCTTTCCACCAGTTAATTGCCGACACAGGCATCGATGCCAAACAGGTGGCCTATATTGGCGACGATTTAGCTGATCTGGCAATAATGAACCGAGTCGGACTCGCGGTGGCGGTGCAAAATGCGCATTCCTTCGTCAAACAGCATAGTGACCTGGTGACAACGACCCGCGGTGGCAGCGGCGCGGTACGCGAAGTCTCCGATCTTATATTACAGTCGCAGTCGCTGCTAGAAGCGCTGCAACAGGCTTATCTCGAATGAACTTTCGCTTCGTCATTTTCTCGATTTTATTCGGCATAGTTGCGATCGCGCTGGGATGGGTTTACGAGTCGCAATTCAAATCCACAGTGGCCAGCGTCGAACTGGAAATCCCGAACAACATCGATTATTTTTTTACCCATTTCAACTATCGGGTTACCAACGCCAAGGGTAATCTTGACTACGAATTTTCCAGCCCTCGCCTGGAACATCGGCCACGTACCGATGTCAGCTATATAGTGTCTCCATCGCTGCAAATTTATCGGGTCAATGAGCAATGGCGGATCAATTCAGAACAGGGTCAGTTTCAGCATCGCAACAATATATTGGTACTGCAGCAAAATGTGGTTCTGCAAAAACTGGGCGATGATCCGTTACGGGTGGCCACCGAGACCATTCAATTTGAGCCCGATCGGAATCTGGTGACTATGCCGGACAAGGTCCTGATGCGTAGCAATGGCGCACGAATCGAAGCTGAACAGGCGATATTCAATCTGACCAGCAAGGTTTACCTGTTACAAAAAGCGCGCACGGTATATTCCAATGACAATAGTTAAGGGCATCTCTAAAAATAGTGATTTTCCCGTGAGTGCAAGGAAGCTCCGCGCGCAGAACCGCAGTGTACACGGAGTACATGAGGATTTGAGCACGGAGCTGACGCGGCAATCGCGGGAAAAGCGCATTTTTAGAAATGCCCTCAAATTAGCCGTCTTGCTGGTGCTGATTCTACCCACTCCGTTGCTAGCTCTTGGCACCGATAGCGAACAACCGATCGCAGTCGAAGCCGACAGTCTCGAAGTCCGTGAGCAGGACGGGATCAGCATTTACGAGGGTAACGTTTTGCTGGTTCAAGGTAGTCTTGAGTTACGTTCCGACCGGATGGTGATTCATTTCAACGATGCCGGTGAACTCGGGTTAATGGAGATGACTGGATCCCCAGCACGCTTCAGGCAGTTGGACGATGACCAACTGGAAATGACAGGACAGGCTCTCAAGATCAGCTACACCGCATCCAGGTCATTGCTTGAGTTAAGGGATGAAGCCCTATTCATTCATGATGGCGACACTATCGAAAGTAATCTGATCCGCATCAATACTAACGACAACAGTATTCAGGCGGGAAGTTCGGACTCCGATCAGCGCGTCAAAATGCTGATCCAGCCAAAGCAAGCTGAATAAACCTGGCGCAGATGCAAACCACCGCCAATACCCTGCGGGCCACCGATCTGGCCAAATCTTACAAAAAGCGAGAAGTCGTCAAGTCGGTTTCGGTGGAGCTCAACAGTGGCGAAATTGTCGGTTTACTGGGACCTAACGGGGCCGGTAAAACCACCTGCTTTTATATGATTGTTGGTCTCATCGAAAACGACGCCGGCAGCATTCACCTGAACAATGAGCCAATCGATCACTTACCGATTCATCATCGTGCTCAACTCGGAATCGGTTACCTGCCCCAGGAACCGTCGGTGTTTCGTAACCTGTCGGTGGAGCAGAATATTCTCGCCATCCTGCAATTGCGACGCGATCTCGACAAGCAGCAGCGCAGTCAGTTGCTGGAATCACTGTTACAGGATTTTAATATTGAACATATCCGCCACAGTGCCGGGATTTCCCTGTCCGGGGGCGAGCGTCGGCGCGTCGAAATTGCACGCGCGCTTGCCAACCAGCCGTTGTTTATTCTGCTCGACGAACCCTTTGCCGGAGTCGATCCAATATCGGTGGTCGATATACAATCGATTATCCGTCAACTCGCTGATCGCGGTATCGGGGTATTGATTACAGACCACAACGTACGCGAAACACTCGGAATCTGTGATCGTGCCTATGTTATGGGCGATGGCACTATTTTGGCCGATGGCGATCCCACTCAAATCCTGGAAAATAAAATAGTTAGAAAGATTTACTTGGGAGATCATTTTAAGCTATAACAGTAGCCATGGGAGACAATAATTTTGCTTATAACCCCTCAGATATGGAACAGTCTCAGCGGTGAAACAAAGCCTGCAATTACGCATCGGGCAAAGCCTGACCATGACACCGCAGTTGCAGCAGGCGATAAAATTACTGCAACTTTCATCACTCGAACTACAGGCGGAAATTCAGCAAACCCTGGATGCAAATCCGTTACTGGAACAGGATGACAATTTAGGCGAAGTTACCCTGCCAGACACCGAACAGCAGCGCCAAAACGGAGCCAACGGCGAAGAC
>QIJI01000318.1 GCA_003231795.1 Gammaproteobacteria bacterium | reverse complement strand
ACCCGGGTATCACAAAGCACCCTCGATTGCCTCCATTTGACGCGTTTTGAAGCCGTCGAACTGGATCATTATCAATCGATCCTGGAGCTCGAAAAATACGCTGTCGAGGCAGGCTATCCCGAGCTGAATTAAGCGTTGCCGCAGGACAGACACTACACTAGAATCCGCGCAGCTATTCCAGCTAGTGAATAGTTCGACTTGACGGGATTGGACTATGTGGAAAGACCTGGGCGCTTCGTGGGCAATACTGCTCGGCATCGGATTCATGATGCTGGCGAATGGCTTGCAGGGCACGCTACTCGGGGTGCGCGCATCGATCGAGGGGTTTTCAACCTTTACCACCGGCATCATGATGTCGGGTTATTTCATCGGGATGTTCATCGGTTCTTTTCTGGCACCGGTTCTGGTGCGCAGAGTCGGGCATATCCGCGTATTCTCGGCGCTGGCATCGCTGTCTTCAATTTCAATCCTGTTTCACGGTGTCTATATCGATCCCACTGTGTGGATGATTATGCGAATTATCACCGGTATCAGCTTTGCCGGATTCTTCGTTGTCACAGAGAGCTGGTTGAATGATCGCGCGAGCAATGAAACCCGCGGTAAAGTGCTGTCGATTTACATGCTAATTGTCACCGGTGGCATGGGACTGGGCCAATTTCTGTTGAACCTGGCCAAACCCGAAAGTATCGACCTGTTTATCCTGATCTCGGTGATCATATCCCTCGGCCTGATCCCTATCCTGTTAACCGCAAAACCCGCCCCGGCATTTGGCACCTCTTCAAAAATGTCGATCTTCGACCTGTACCGTGCCTCGCCGCTGGCGGTTATCGGCAATGGTCTGACCGGAATGGCGCATGGCACCATTTTCGGGCTGGGCGCAATTTATGCCATCGCAGTACTGGCTGATTTACAGGCTGTATCGTGGTTTATGGCCAGCTTCATGCTCGGCAGCCTGATTGCGCAGTGGCCAGTCGGCTACCTCTCCGATCGTATCGGGCGTCGTGGAGTGATGGCGTTGCTGTCGATAATTTCAATTGTATGCTGTGCACTCGCGCTAATAATGTCGAAGGATAGTCTCGCATTTTATCTAGTAACCCTGGTGCTCGGTGGTGCGGCCATGCCGATGTACTCAATATGCGTTGCCTACGCCAATGACCGGCTGGAGCCCAACCAGATCGTAGCGGCCAGTGGCAGCCTGGTCATGATTGCAGGTATGGGCGCTATGACAGGGCCCATCGTCATTGCATTTTTCATGGATTTTTATGACATCGACTTTTACTTCTGGGGAATCGGTACTGTATTCGGATTCATATTAATGTTTACCCTGATCCGGATGAAATCCCGTCCCGGAATCGCCGTTGCGGATCAATCCTCGCTGGTAGCGGGACCGCTTGGTACACCTATCGCGGAGTATCTGGCTCCCGACTCGCTCAAGTATGCGCAGGCCGTTGCCGACGATGAAATCGATCAGCTCGATCAGAATGAAGATCTGGTCGAACGTCAGTTATGATGAGTCGATTTAATCTGGCTGACTAAAACAGGTCGATAAATAGGGGCAGACTAAAAACGCCACAACAGATCCAGATAATATTGTTCCTTGTCACCGATATCGTCACCGATTTCCTTTAACGGATGCCCCCAGGAAAGCCGCGCATTGAAGTTTTTGTCGGTGATATTGACACCTGCGCCCCAGCCATAAATATCTCCACATACATCAGGATTGTCGGATTCACATTTAACCTTGCCGTAGTCCAGCCCGATCGAAAGCGAAACGGTCTTACTGAAAGTCACGCCGCCCACAGCGCCGGATGATTCTCGTAACTGACGCACCAAATCACTACGCCAGTACCAGGCATTCGCGCCGCTCAAGGCCGGGGAATAACCTCTTACCGTAAACGGACTTCCGAGACTAATCTGGTCATTGTTAAACAGAAGGTCGTCGCTATATTGCAGCAGTAGCTGCGAATTCAAATGCCAGTCAGAATTATCGAAGTAGTAAAGCAGCTGGTTATCAACAATATATTTCCCAAACTGCAAGCGCGCGCTATTTTCAGATCCATCTTGCGCGAAATAGTCATCGTCTCTGGCCCCATATGAGTCCAGCCCCTTGTGATACTGAAAGCTACCGAGTAACTGTCCGTTGGAGAAAAACCATACCTGCTCAAGTGCCAGTTGTATCTGACTGGTACGATAGCTGGATACATCAATTTGTTCATCTTCGAAAAAATTTTCCGTGTCCTTTAACTCCAATGAAACACTCAGATTCAATTTATAACTCTGGCCTCGAGTAACCAGTGATCGGATTTGTAATTTGTCGGTCCTGGTCTCGCCACGGGATAGAAAGCTTTCATTGATTCCCTGCAGGCGCTGTTCGAAAGAAATTTCGCTGCGACTCAATATGATCAAATTACTGCTGATCGGAAACGAGTAAATGATCTCGCCACTACTATCGTTTTGAAGTGTCTCCCGCACTTCTCCATCATTGAGATTTATTTCCAGTATATCGTTGATATCAAGGGGATTATCCAGAGAAGCCCGCAGACTGAAGCGAGCATCAAGATCAGTCTGGGCATTGACTCCCCAGGCCAGACGCAAGCGATTCGATTCGCGTGTTTTAATCGCTACAATACTCTGGCCGGGTTGATTTCCAGGCCTTATTTCAAATTCCGCAGTAACCGAGGGCACCCGCTGGATCGTTTCAAGTGCCGTTTCAAGTGATCTCAAATTCAAAATACTGCGACGAAAAGCAAAAGCGGTTGCAATTTTCCCATCCGTTGCGCCCGTTTCGGCATTGATCACGGCTTCAATTTTTCCGCTAATCACCTGAATCGAAATCTGCCCGTCGTTAATATCCTGGGGCTGCAGATAAGGGCGAGTCGTGACATAGCCCAGATCGATATATCGATTGGAAACCGCTGACAGCAAACGCTGAATCAAGTCTGCATCAATACACTGTCCAAGGAATGGGGATTGCAGCGCCCGCTGGTCAGCGGCGGTTAGTATCAAATCGTCATTGATGTCGATCTGTTTTAGCGTGATGCAGCCATCGTTATTGGCTGCGACAGCAGCCGCTTCGAAAATCAGGCATGCAACCAGGCATTTAAAACCAGATCGAAGCGAAGGCACGAATTACAGTTGCATCGAATGAGTAAAGTGACTCGTTTCCGACCGAAGCAGAATCGGTCAGATCTCTGAAATTATCGTAGTCAAACTGGATCCAGTCGACATTGAAGTTCAAACTGCCGCGCTCGATCGATTCCCAGGCCCTGCCAAACTCCCAACTAACCCCGGCACCGATCGTAGTGCTGTTAAAACTGCTGAGCTCCTTGTCGCGGGCAAGAAAATTCTGCGCATCCTGGAAAGGAAATAGATCGCTATAGAAGTCGGCGGCACTCTGGTCATAAAAACGAAGGCTGGCTTCAAATATCCAGTCTTCGCGATACGGCAGAATATAACCGAGCTCAAAGGTGGTGGCATCGATACCCCAGTTATCGGTAAAAAAACGATAACCCGCGCGTATCACGGCACGCTGATCCAGGTAATAATTGCCGCGTACCGCGAAGGCGTTGCTGGTCCTGGTTTGCGGGTAGACTTCAGGTTGAAACAGGTAACCGATTGGACTTATCGGGTCAAGATATCGCACTGATCGATAAGGGTTATTGAGAAAGCCTTCATCAGTCGTAGTATCCAGCGCAAATGACAGGACCAGCTTGGTAGTTAGAATTTGAGTCAGTGTAATGCGATAGCTGCGCACTTCGGCGGTTTCTTCAAAACTATCATTGCCATTCTGGCCAACAATATTGTCACCAATCGCAAACGATACCGACAAGGTGGTCAGGTCCCCGAACATATCCTGCGAAACACCGAGACTTATGGTGGTTGAGTCAAAATCACTTTCGACGCTGTTGGAATATCCCAGACTCATGGTTGTCTTATCATTCAGATAATCAACCATGAGTGAATTTTCCACACGATTTTCGGTATAATTGCTGGCACTGACGACCACGTCGATTGAAGCGCTGGTCACATTGTCGATATATTGGTTGACACCAATAGAGACACTATCGCCCAGGTTTTTACGGATCAGGATGGACGGCCCATCGATGGTCGCACCACCCCCGTCATAACTGTGATAAAGAACATCAGCCCGCTCTGCCGGCAACACAGCCGCCCCCACCCCCGAACAAACCAATACCAACGACAAAATTCCCGCCGTCCATTGAATTTTTTTCATTTCAGTGTCATTGGACTAGGCGGTGCCAATCCCGGTAACCGTAACAATAAGCACATGGGTATGGCTATTGCGCAGGATTTTTTCGTGAGTGCGAGGAGGTACTGCGCGCAGCAGTGGAGTGTATAGTTGATACACGATGATCGACCGGGCTGGCGTTCCAGCACAGTACCGACGAAGCAATCGCGGAAAAAGACCAGCAAGAGCCATGCCCATCAGTTGCAGCCACAGCCGCCGCCTGATACTACCCCCGCTCCCCGGGCACCTTCACGCACATCATAAACATGGCCCAGATAACTTGCCGATATCGGATCGCGCGCAAAACTCATGATCGGATCCGCCAGATTGGCACGCTCATAGGGCTTCACCCATGGGTCCGTGGCGCAGGCCGAAAGCAACAGGCAGGCTGAAATCAAAATCACTCGGAATTTTATTTTCATCGGATTACTCGCGAATCAGTTCTTTTACCATTTGTTGATACGTCTTTTCGTCACCCGGCCTATAGCCCCTGTGCAGAAATCGCATGTTACCGTCACGATCAACCACTACTGTAGTGGGCATCGCGATCACATTGTACTGTTTACTGACTTTGTTGTTACCGTCGAGCAAAATTGGAAAATCGACCGGAAAATTTTTCAAAAATCTACGCGCGTCGTCGAGATTTTCTTCGACATTGATACCGAGCACGGTAAATCCAAGCGGCTGATACTTGTTATACAGCGCATTTAGCAACGGCATTTCCTGTCGACAGGGAGCACACCAGGAAGCCCAGAAATTAATCAGGACCACGTCGCCACGCATTTCGCTGAGCTTCAGATTCTTGCCGTCGAGTGACTTCAGTGTGAAATTGGGCGCCGGACCGGAGACCGGGGCTGCCATTGCCAGACCGACTGTTGCAGTCGCAATCAGTATTACCAGCGCAAATTTCCGCAATGCTCGCAAGCTTGTACCGTACATATCAATTCTCCTCAGACAATCATTAAGATTAGTGCTTTTTCAATTGTAAAATTGCAAGAGCACTATATAAACAGGTTTAACGATAACGTGAATTCCAGATTATTGGTTTGATCATTTTCGCCAAATATATCCATCTCAAACAGTAAATTCCTCATTTCTACATCAACGCTGAAACCATCGGCAAACAGGGTTCGATGGCCGATTGCGTAGGCAATGGTAAAGCGGTCTTCTCCGGCGAACTGGGTGGTTCCGACTCCAGCCGAAAGATACAACACTGTATTAAAGGTAGTCGAATCCGTGGCAAATGCCTCACCTGGCAAAAGATTAAATCCAAGGGTTACCAGATAATATTCAACACCCCTTTCGTCGTCCGATAATAATGGCGCACCACCGCTGAGCCTTTCGAAGCTGGTCTCACCGGAAGAGCTCATTCCAAAAGATCCCTGGACGAAGAAATCTTCGGAAATATGATATCCAATCTTGAATCCAGTAACGATATTGGTATCGAAATCTTCAAGTGCCAGATAACCGGCATACACGGCAAATTCAAAATCATCCGAATCGATCAGTGATTCATCAAATACGACCCTTTCGATCTGAGGCTCTATTAATCCGGTTTCTTCATCTTCGTCGCTTTGAGCTGCCGCCGGAACGGATGTCAATAGCGCGATAATGCCAAGTACCGCTAGAAAAATACTGCGAAACCGAACTTCCATTCGTTCACTACCTCATTATCGTCGTTGATGCTGGTGGATGAAAAAATAACATATTCATTAAGCTCGAAGCGAAACAAAAAACTTCGACTGATATATCGCTGCACCCCCAGTCCAAATTGGGCAAAAGTATTACTTGAATCGACCGGGGCGATCAAAGTAGCACTTGGTTGAATATCTATTTTTCCAATTCCAAGGGTCAAATAGGGCGAATACTTCAATTCCGGCAACGGCTGCATTACCACATTGGTTTTAATAAATGTGGCGCTCGAAAAATTACCTACAGACTGCCCGAAATGTAACTCGGTGGCTACATTTCGGGTAAATGAGTAAGCGCTGAAAACGGTAAATACGGGCGCCGACTCGAACTCGCCACCAGTGACCCCGACCACCCATTTCCGTTGCGAAAAATCATCTTCGGTGTTGTCAGAAATTTCCAGCGCCTCGCCGCTCGGCAGCAAGGTTTGCTGCATCTGCCGGCGACTCGCCCATCCGGATTTTCCATCCTCGCTTATAATTTTGAACCAGTCTGTTTTGCGCCCCACTACGGTGACGATGCTACCCCGGTCGATAACGTAGTAAATCGGATAGCCTGTATTCGGACCGGTACGAATTTCAATATAAGGATCGGCAATCTTGACTGTTAACCGCGGATCCTTTTCGCCCAGAATAATCCCGAAATCTTGTTCCCCAGCCGTTACCGCGCTGACTCCGGAAACAAACCAAAGGAACAATATGGGCAAAAAAATCCCCTTGATCGGTTGCAAGCGTTTTATTCCTTAGCGAAGACAGGTGCTAATTTAGTTTTGTGGCGCGGCCGGGTCAAATGGATTGTTAAAATTCTGACCCCCCAGATCGAGCCATTCCGCGATTAGTTTCAATTCCGTAGTGGTCAACATCGCCGAATGATCGACCGGACCTGATATTGCTCGACCGGCATCCAGTTCGGTTCCGGTCATCTTTTCCATAAAGTAACTGCCGCGGGCACCATTTGCTGTCATCGTAGACGGTATCTGGATCAACGGTTCTTCTACAGGATTGCCGTTGATATCCAGTACCTGCGCGTCATCGTTAAAAAACAGTTCTCGAAACGCACGGAAAAAATCGTTCGGGTCCTGATTTGGATCGATCGTCAAGTCCAGTTGTCCGTAAGCTAGCTGCGCACCCAAAACAGTGGTATGACAAGTCACACAGGTATCATCGAGGATGCCGTCAGTCACCACCGTGTCAACCAGTAACAGCGTGGTTGGATCACCCGGTACCGGAGCGGGCGGTAACGGCGCAAAATTATCTGCGGCACCCCGCTCGAACTGCCAGATAGCCTGAATATGTTGCGGATAGTTGATCGTGACACGACAGTTATAGGCCCAGGGTTGTGGGGTAGTGAGATTGTCGCAATTCCCATTTCTCAACGGATTTCCAGGCACCGGTGAGTGAATAGACGGGTCGAGATCGTCATAATTATAAGAATAAGGCGTATCAGGTGGCCTGCCTGGGGCAAGCGCAGGATCGGTCCAGTAATCCTCATAGATCAGATCGGCAGTCAACGCGGGTTCAGGAGCTGGTGGAAGGGATGAGCCGACACGGGCAAAGCGAACTTCGGCCATGGTTTCACCGATATTGGTACTCCAGTATTCAATCGTGGTACCGGGAATCTGGGTATTGACGAATTGCAGCCCTATCCCGATACCGCTGTTTATCGACGGCGCGACACCATCGCTACGGCCATGTATCTCTGGTGTCGGCCCACCGGTGTTATCCGTGTGGCAGCCAGCACAGGTCAGCGTGTCTCCGGGGATCACCTGAAACCAGTTCTGATGTCTGGGGCCGATGCGACGGCCTTCAGCATCGAGGACTTCAACTGCCAGCGGTAGATTTGCCGGGACCTTGACCATGACCGAACCATCCGGCTCGACCGGCGCATATCCAACGATCTGACGCATGCCGAGATTGCGTTGACGTCCGAAAGCGGTATTTAGCAGATCGGGTGGATCTGCGAGAAGCTGGTCATCCGGATCGGGAATTCCGACCGGGCGGACGAAACGTACATATCTGGCAGGGCGCTCGATTGCGAGTGCATTCAATGGATCGGCAAAATCCTGAACCGAGTTGATCGCAGTTGGCGAAGTTTGACAATTACCAAAAAAACAACCGTCAAAACCTGTGTCGCCCATATCATAAACGCTTTTGATATTGATCACGCCCAGATTTTCACTCACCCAGGTACTGTTTAACTCAGCACTCTTGTCAAAAATGACCGGGGGACGCAAACGTGTCTGTATCGTAATGGCCTCGGTAATCACTTGCCCCTGTTGCGCCAGGACCACCGGCTTTGCGGTATCGTCATGCATATTGTAAAGCCAGATCGCATAAGCGGGCGAGGCTTCTTCGGCGTCAGGGTCGTCAAGATAGGGGTCGATGCAAGGTCTCAACTCGCCACCGGCACCGCCAGTTCCTCCGATTCTAAGCTGGCAGGTGGATTTACTAACCAGAATACGACCGCTGCCGTCGCGCAACGGAAATGCCGAACTGTACCGCCCTGAAACTGAAATCGAACCATCGGTCGGGATATTGTCGATCGTTGCTGGAGATTGCGCCGGACCCGTTAAACCCGGCAATGACCACAAAGCCTTATCGTTATCGGCAAACTGGCTTGCGTTGATAACAAAGATGGCACCGCCACCGAAGGTCCCGCTAAAAGGTTTGACGATAACCATCAGATCGCCATTAGGCATTTCACGAACATTGGTAAAATGAATCGGTACCTGCGGATCGCTTCCGGTATCATGACTGTGTCGGCCATAGAGCAATTCGAGGTTACTGCCATCCGGATTGCTCTTGTACAAATGCATGGCGTCGTTACCACCGGCGTTATCCCAGCGAGTGAACACGATCTGCCCGCCATTGAAATTCTCGAGCACCTGGGGCTGTATATCATTACTTTGATTCTGAGAAATCTGGCGCAAGCCAGTGCCGTCAGGATTAATAACATGCAACTGTAATGCTACCGCACCAGCATCTTCATCCAGTGCCGAATAGGCTCCACTGCCCTCATTAATCAGGTTGCTCTGGGCCTGATCCTGAAGGCTGGAAGAAAATACGATTCGTCCATCGGGCAAGTAGGCCGGATAAAGATCATCGTGTGGGACTGCAACCGGGCCGGTGATTACCGGGCTAAGCGTTGCAGTTGCAATTTCATATTCGTAGATTGTCCAGTTAGGTACCAGCTGATCATTCGGATCGGGGTCGAACAGGCGCACAGAGAAAATCAGCCTGGTGCCGTCAAAAGAAGCGTTCAGCCCTTTCACGTCACCTGTGCCGCCGGTCACCGGGCGACTGATGTTGATAACGTCCGCGCTGGAGGTCGAATTTGAGCGTATATAGACATCGCCACCCGAGCCGAAAAAACGCGGCTCACGTAAATCAGCCTGTATTTCGACCCCCATATCGTCGAGCGGGATAGGTCGTTGGATAAATGCGATTGGAATTTCAATGATTCCGGGATCTATTCCGTCACCACTCGAATCAGAGCCACAGGCGCTTAATCCGGTCACTGCCAGGCACAATAAAAGGGTTCTGATCCACTGCATAACGGCTCCAGACCGGAGTCTGCAGCCCGTCAAAACTCGTACCGGTGCAACAACCAATTGTTCCATTTTTTCCTTAGATTCCTAGGATACGTTCCTAATATATACAAGTGTATCTTCGACTTTGACCCGATTTCTCGTGGTTTCTGACCAAATGCGCTTTTTACAGTATGAACGGTATACGCTTGTGGTGGTGTCTCACATAGAATTATGGTTGAAGTTTTAAACGGATAATTAACAAACTGCTGATGATCAAGCTTAACAGTTAACAAAAAGCCGGCATTGGGAATTTGACTTTTTGTGACTTATTAACGGGCATATAGCCATTCGGTTGATAGAGGCTGTGCTAGATTCATACAGAGCGAATTCCGCAAGTAACGGGTTAGTATCAGCGAGAGGGAGATAATGGGGTATTTAATGGGAATGATAAAGAAAACAACACTGCCACTAATGATGATTGTGATCATGGTTAGCCAGACCGTTCTGGCAGGCGAACTCGAGCGTCGTCAGGCCAAACGGATTCACGACCGGCTCACCGGCGTGCCTGCCAGCAATGCGACCATCACTACAATGGAGGCATTGATTCTGGCCGATCCGAACTGCCCATCCGGTCCCCAATGCGGCAAGACTGCCGCAGCTTACGCCATTGACAATATCAGCGGTCCGAGTACTGCAGATGCATTTTACAAT
>QIJI01000457.1 GCA_003231795.1 Gammaproteobacteria bacterium | reverse complement strand
CACAAACACCGCAGGTGTCGGGACCTCACCCCAGAACAGCAGCCCGGCCAGAATCGTCCAGATGATTTGTATGTAGCGAAACGGTGCGACGGCAACCAGCTGTCCGTGACGAAATGCTTCCACCATCAAAAAATGTGCGATCACAAAGGCACAGGCGCTGATCGCGAACCAGTGAAGATCTTCGATACGCAATGCCCGCCACCCTCCGACGAGCGTAAACAACCCCGCCAGCGCGAGCATGCCGCCGGTAGAAAATACGATTCGTAAACTGGATTCCCCAGCAGCCATTTTGCGCGTCACCAGATCACGTGCCGCGTCCGCCAGCGCTACGATCAGCGGTAACACAACTGCCCAGTGCATCGCATCGGAACCCGGTCGAATGACAAACAGCACTCCTATGAAACCAACCAGCACTGCACCCAGTCGATGCCATCCGACGATCTCGCCCAGAAAAAATCGGCCGAACAAGACCATGAACATCGGCCCGGCAAAGGCGATTGCCACAACTTCGGCAAACGGGAGATAACGAAGCGCGAATACAAATGCAAACGAACCTATCACATACAATCCACCGCGATAGAGATGTGGACGCCAGCTTGTTGCCGCCAGCGGTGATTCCCCGCGTAACTGCATCACGATGGTTGCAATCAACACTATCAGGGCTCCCAGTATGAACAGTATCTGACCCACCGGATAATGCGGTACCAGCCATTTGGTGATCGCGTCGTTGGCCGTCAGAAACAGCCCGGCCGATACCAGGTACGCAATTCCGCGCAGATTATTGACAGGTGTAGTGTTCAAATGATCTCTTTATTACTTGACCTGATGACAAACAAGGGAGCACCACTCCTGGTTTACCCGGGTTTCAAAAACGGATTTACATCAAAGGGCCATTTCGGTTGGTTACGCCCTGCTCCATATTTACTCTATCGTTTCCATTTCTTGCCGTATTATCATACGTTTCCATTACCTTACCAGATTGGGTTGTACGAAAATGAAACTACTTGTGCTAGGGGCGGCATCCGCCAATGAAATTCCGGATATCGATTTTGTTCCGGAAAATATCGAAATTGCCTTTGCCAAAGATGGGAACGATCTGGAAAAGGAATTGCCGGGTACAGAAATTGTCCTGCTGTGGGAGTTTAAATGCCCTGAGCTGCAACAGTACTGGCACAAAGCATCCGATCTGAAATGGGTTCAATGGTCCGGCGCTGGTGTTGACGGTATTTTATTCAATGAACTAGTAAACAGCGATGTGATCTTGTCCAATGCGCGCGGTATTTTCGACCGACAAATGGCGGAGACTGTGCTCGGGTATATGCTCATGGTGAGCAAGGATTTTAAAACAACCCTGGAGTATCAAAAGAGCAAGACCTGGCAGTATCGAATGACTCGAATGCTGAAGGGGGATAATGCACTCATCATAGGTGTCGGCAGCATTGGCCGGGAATTCGCCCGGGTTTTGAATGCGGTCGGAATCAAATGTCATGGCGCTGGCCGTCAGGCACGGGCGGGCGATGCTGATTTTGAGGCAATTTATGCTTCAGAAAACATTGTTGAGGTGGTTGGAAATTTTGATTGGGTAATCGGCATTATGCCGTCGACGGCAAATACTACCGGGTTTTTTGATAAAGCTTTTTTTGACGCAATGCGCGTTGATGCTCATTTCATTAATATGGGTCGCGGCACTGCGGTCATTGAAGCGGATATTATTGCCGCGCTGGAAAATGAAAATATTGCCGGTGCCATGCTCGATGTTTTTTGTACCGAACCTCTGCCAGAATCAGACCCCATGTGGAATACCAGAAACCTGTTCGTATCACCGCATATTTCCGGGGACTATAACGGATACGATCGGGATACGATGGTGATCTTCAAGAACAATCTGGAAAATTATCTGGCCGGGCAAACCATGACCAACGTGGTTGATAAAAAGCTGGGCTTTGTACAGAGCTGAATTGCAGGGTTCAAACGAGTCTGTCTTCTACGAATTATTAATATAGCAGGCAGAAATAATTTTTCAGATTGGAACGGTCAGAATTCAAAAGACAGGCCGCGAATAGTTTTCGGAGACAGCAAAGGAAAATGGGACAGATTTATTTATTCGGTCCTGCTAACCCGCTTCTAGGACGCGGCAAAGTCATTTCCATAGCGCTTTGTGCTTATCTCCGCCAAAACATATCAGAACTACAGAAGTTGGTCTCCAAATAGGTCTCTGGTACCAATGGCACTGACTTAAGCTCGCAACTGTCGCCATAAAATCCCCGCTATTATCGGATAATCGGTGAAAGCTTTAGCGAATGCCTCGACGGCTACGCCGCCTGCGGTTTACTTCGCAAAAACTTTCACCGATTATCCGATCTTAATGTTTGTTTTGCATTTAATTTTTGATTTGTTGCGAAAATCCATGCTTTCGGGCTTATGTAAGTGCCATTCTGGTCAGGAACAAATGGCACATCGGGAAGCCCCTGATTGCCTCCACCCGGTCCGGCGCGAATGGTTACACCGATATTGATATCCATCGAAGCTTGCAATAGAAATAATATAGCGGCCAAAGCACTTCCACTGGCCTGTCAAAGCAGAAGTTAATTGCGGTCTGACATCCCTCAGCTAAAGCGGACAAGTTTATTGAAGAAAATTCGGACTAACTCCCAATTGCTCCATGAGCCTGGACAAAGACATATATTTACTTAATTTAAGGTGGTCTGGGTCGATACAAAAGGAGACGACCAGGCCTCCTGGACGCGCTGGCATATTCATCATGTCGAAAATGACGTTCGCAATCCAGGAAGGCACAGGTTAACCGTCACCATTACTGGTGCTGTTTTATTCGCAGTTGTGTTAAACCACTTACAGGAATTGCATGCTAGACGCGTTACTCAAACAGGCGGGTGAACTGCCCTCGCTACCCGAGATTTATATTCGGGTCACCGAGTTGCTTGAATCTGAGAACTCCACCGCGATCGGGATTGGGGAAACCCTTCAATCTGATCCAGCGCTCACCGCCAGAATTCTAAAACTGATCAACAGCGCCTTTTACGGTTTACACAATCCGGTTACCTCGATTCCCCAGGCGGTTACCTTACTCGGTCGAGAACAGTTACAGCAGGTACTGGTGGGCTCGGTTTTGTCCGGTGTTTTTAAAGATTTCAACATCACCGATTTCCCGCTTAGAGACTTCTGGCAGCACTGTATCAAGTCGGCCATTATCGCCAGACAACTGGCCATGCAAAATGCTCGTATTATCGATCATGAGGCTTTCTTTACGATCGGGTTATTGCACGACATTGGTTGGCTGGTGATTGCAAAGGTCAACCCCGGCTCTTTTGAGCAGATAACCGGGATTGCCAGCGCCGAAGACAGGAATGTGCTGGAGGTCGAATTGGAAAAGCTCGGAGTCACGCATATCGAAGTCGGAGTCGCGTTGCTCGAGAAATGGGGGCTGCCAGGGTCAATCATTGGATGCGTGCAAAAACATCACGACAACGAACATACCGGGCCCTTCGCCGTTGAAACCAGTATCGTCTATCTGGCGAATCAATTAAGCCGGTTCGACTTGAACGAAATTGACGATTGCGAAGATGAGGAAGACGAAGAGGAAGTAATTTCGAAAATTCTGTCGACCATTCCTAACTGGGAAGACTCAAAATGTACCTCCACTCAAATCGCCATTGCCTGTGGTCTCGCTGATCAGCAGTGGCTGGAAGTCATGGAATCACTGGGTATGCTTGACCTCAGTATTGATACCAGCGAGGAAGAAACCTTCCTCTTCAACACTAGTTTCAAGAGAATGTGAGCCCGAACAATTCATAAACATGCACCTGCGCTTGCTGGTTCTTTGAATTTACAGAAAATTATCCAGCATCGAAACGGAAGCTGATATCATGAACGATAATCCTGGCTTCGAGAGTGATGACGAGAATTCTGAAGCCATCCTGGCTGCGATGGATAGCAAATCGGCTGAGAACCTACGCACGCTATCGCAATATGACCCGGATAGTGCCGTTGGTTTAATGGAATTGCTGGCCTGACCGAACTGGAGAAACCTGGTAGCAGCACCGGGAAGCTATTGTCCAGTGTTGATGTCAGCACTCAATTAAACGCTAAAGTGACTGGTTTGATTATATTCTCTGGGGTATTCGACATTCTAGGTGCCAGGTAACCGGCATGAACTCTTGACAATTGAAGCTGGTAATTTGGAAATATAGCTTTTATGCTTCTTATACTTAACAGCGGTGTCGCAAAACATTCCTTCTGTAACACCTGTGGCATCAAGCCCTTCTACATACCAAGGTCCAATCCAGATGAAATCGATGTCAAAGCAATTGCCCGAACGAAGCGCCTACTGATATGAACATCGTTTCATTTGATGGCCGGAATTGGGAGAAGAATGTGCAAAAGTTGGCCCAAAAGACTGAGATCAGCTAAGTGTTAACCACACTGAATTAGCCCTCAGAAACCTCTTTGTGCGCACATTCCTAATCAGGCATATCAATACCTTGTGGTTGGCAATCGCAGGCATTTCCCTGTCTCTGTTGCTGATTTCCCCGGACACCATAAGTCAGGAATCTATTTCGCAGTTTTTGGGCAGTCTAGGCACAATGGCGTTGTTGGTCTACATTGGTCTATCTCTAGCTCGCTCACTCTTAATGATCCCCAGCACGCCAATTATACTAGCGGGGGCAGTTTCATTTCCTGAGCAGCTTCTCATTGTGTTCTTGATCTCGCTAGTAGGTATTGTGGTGGGGGGCATACTGGTATACAGTTTCCCTTCCTTTGGAGACTACGGCAGTTATCTGGAGTCAAAATATCCAGACAAAATCCGATTTCTGAAAGAAAAAATGCATGGCCCATACTCATTCTGGATAGTGATGGGCTGGTCAATCTTTCCTTTGGTACCCACTGACGTGATTTGTTACGTGGCGGGCCTGGTTAAGATGAACTTTAAGAAGATGTTAACTGCATTGGTTATCGGAGAACTTCCTCTGATAGTGCTATACATTTATTTGGGAACCGAAGTCGGCGAGTGGTTAAGGATATGATAGGCAGATTCCAGCTGAGTGATTCACTAAAGCTGATTAAGAACATCAAGAGAACGGGCACCATAGTGCCCAGTTCGAAGGAACTAATTAATCGTCTTTTGTCTTCCATTGATTTCTCGGAAGCTCGTTGCATTGTTGAATTGGGTCCCGGTAACGGCTGTGTGACACAGACAATTCTGCAGCGCATGCACAAAGATTGTCAGCTGATATGTCTAGAACTGGATAATGATTTCGCAAAGCAATTACAAACTCTCGATGACCCTCGACTTCATGTCTACAACGCCTGTGCTTCATCCATACGACCCATTCTTGAAGAATTTGATATCGACGAAGTAGATCACATCGTTTCCAGTTTGCCTCTGGCACTGATCAAAGATGAAGTGGTGCAAGACATTCTAAAAACCGTCGGCAGTAATTTGAAAGAAGGCGGCCGCTTTTTGCAATATCAATACACTCTCGCCAATTACCGCGACGTAAAACCGTTCTTTAAGGATGTGAAGTTACGTTTCACCTGGCGCAATATGCCTCCTGCATTTGTCTATGAATGCGTGAAGTAATCTCACCTACTACCGGTTAACTCTAGCAATACCACCCTCGCAGCAACTGTTTTAGCAGCGCAGATTCTCTTGTGTTTATCATCCAATTATGAAGGCAGAATTGGTACTGAACTAACCGGCAGATGCCGTCCTCGGCATGAAACTTTCTCGAACCAAAAACGGTGATGCCATCTGGCACCACCGTCATTTATTACTACTAAACGTTCTTTACCTAGTAACGGTAAGGTACTCCTGTTTTTTCCATCACTGCCGAGTATTTCTTGAATGCATCGACTACCTTGCGGGTACGCGGGCTGATAGAGGCCATTTCTTCCCAGAATTCAGCCGAATCAGCAACAACGCCGTTCCACTCGTCGGCAGGAATAGTGGTCAGTTCCATTTTCTTGCCATTGACGCGCAGATCCGCTTCACCACCCCAGTACCATACCTGACGGTAATAATGCGAGTCGTTACAGGACATGCGGAATAATGCCTGCAACTGCGGTGATAGTTTGGCCCAACTCTTCGAGTTGGCAAAGTAAGATCCACACCATGCACCTGTTACGTTGTTCAACAATGCGTAGTTACAGACATCTGCCCAACCCACTTCATAGGCCTCGGTAAATCCACACCAGGCGACACCATCCAGTTCACCTGTTTGCAGGGCCACTTCGATATCATCCCAGGGTAAGGTAACGGGGATCAAGCCGTAACGAGACAGGAACTTACCCGCAGTCGGTACACCGAACACACGCTTGCCCTTCATGTCTGCAACCGAACGAATCGGGGTTTTCGAAAAAATATGCAGCGGATCCCAGGCGCCCGCGCTGATCCATTCTACATTCCTGATTTCGCCATAGGCTTCAGCCCAGATTTCATCGAGACCGTAATACTTGAACAATACCGGTAAATCGAGGCTGTAACGTGTTGAGAATGGAAAGTATCCACCGAATACGCTGATATCTACCGGCGATGCCATCGTGGCATCATCGCTCTGGACTGCATCGATGGTGCCGTTTTGCATCGCTCGAAACAGTTCATCGGTGGCCACTAACTGATCGGCATAATAGAGCTCGATTTCCATCTGGCCATAGGCGGCTTTATTGAACTCCTCGATTTGGGGCTTGATAACGTGGGCACCGAGTGGCGCACCGGAATAGGTTTGTAAACGCCATTTGATCGGGTGGGTGGCCGAGTAGGCATAAGGCGCTGTACCTGCCGCCAGGATTCCGGCGGTGCCGGCCCCTACTTTCTTGACAAAACTTCGCCGACTGTTGTCTTTTGGTTTGGATGCTTTCTTCTCTTTTTTCATTTCTTATGCTCCTTAAGGTTTATGCTTCAAATAATTTTCCAGTCCATCGCATTAATCGAATTATATTTGCTACCTCGAGTAAACGTAATTCGGTAGCCACATCGCGATCTGTGGAAAAACCATAACCAGGACCAAAGCTAGGGTCATGACCATGACAAAAGGGATAATTGATCGATAGATATCCATCAAGGTAATTTCAGGTGGTGCCATCGCGCGCATCAGGAACAGGTTATAACCAAATGGTGGCGTCATATAAGCGATCTGGCAGGTAATAGTATAGAGCACGCCATACCAGATCGGATCAAAACCGAGCAATATGACCAATGGGACATACAGAGGTGCCACTATTATCAGCATTGCCGTGTCATCCAGAAACATGCCCATTACGAGATAGGAAAGCTGCATCATGATCAGCACTTCCCAGGGAGTCAGATCCCAGTTGGTAATAAACAGCGACTCAATCGCACGCGCAGCACCAATACCATCGAATACTGCACCGAAGCCTAGCGCTGCAAGAATAACCCACATGAACATGCAGGAGATTCCGAGGGTCTTTCGAATCGTTTCTTCGATAACTTTGCGATTCAGGCGATTGCGTGTCCAGGCTGCAATGGTGGCAGTGGAAGCACCGACAGCCGAACTTTCAACCAGACTGGTCACACCCATAAGGAAAAGCCCGGTCATGAAAAAGAAAATGAAGAACGGCGTTATTCCTGCACGAAGCAGTTTCCATTTTTCGGCTTTCGACAGATTACGGTCTTCCGGGGGAACCGTGGGCCCGAGATGCGGCTGCAGCTTGCAACGCACAACAATGTAAATAATAAACAGAGTGGCCATCATCAGGCCTGGAATCGCACCGGCAAGCCACAATTTGCCAACTGGCTGGCGCGCAATCATTCCGTACAAAACCAGCACCACGCTGGGGGGCACCAGAATGCCAAGCGAGCTGCCCGCCTGCACCACCCCGGTTATCATGATCTTGTCATAACCTCGCTTCAGCATTTCAGGCAATGCTATCGTGGCACCGATCGCCATTCCTGCGACGCTGAGACCATTCATCGCCGAAATCACCACCATGAGCAAGATGGTACCTACCGCAAGGCCACCCTTCAACCCGCCGAACCAGACATGAAACATCCGGTAGAGGTCATCGGCAATCCCGGATTCGGACAATATATAGCCCATATAAATAAACAGCGGCAGTGTCAGCAGTGGATACCAGTTGAAGAGTTTAAACGCCGCGTTAAATGGCATTTCGACCGCGCCATCTCCCCACAGCAGCAAAGCGGCGAGTGACGACACAATACCGATAGCTGCGAATACGCGCTGCCCGGTCAACAGCATCAACATCATTGATACGAACATGAAGATTGCGATTGCTTCGTAACTCACGCCAGTTCAATTCCTTTGGCTTTCGCAAGATCTTTGAAAAAAGTCGATATTGACTGTAACAGCATCAGAAATATGCCAATTACCATGATCACCTTGATCGGAATCATCGACGGGTTCCATTGCGAAAATTTATGCTGATCGTACTCGATGGCATAGGCGGTACTGGAAATCGATCCGATCAGCAGAAAGATCAGATAAGTCACCAGAAAAATAGCAGTGAAACAATCAAGTCGAGCCTGGTTTTTGGGCGAGAATCTGGAATAAAGTAAATCCATGCGCACATGGCTATCGAGCTGCATCGAGTAAGGCCCGCCGAGAATGTAATAGGCCGTGATGGTGAACTGGGCCATTTCGATACCCCAGGAAAGGGGGAAATTTATGATATTGCGGGTAAACGAATTGAGCAGCAATACACCGATCATGACAAAGATCAGGTACATCGCCATACGTCCGATTTTGGTCGACAGGTAGTCAACCACCTTGACGTAGTTGACGATAAACTTTGGCACTGGTTTGGCTAACCTCTCATCTTGTTATTACTTGTTGTTTTTATTGCCCGATTGATTTCAGGGTTTTTTATTTTCACAGATTTCACGTACCTGCTTTTCGATTTAAATACCACTTCTCTACTGGTACCGTCCATCGCAGGGCTCAACTCATCCGGTGGAACAGTTTAGCATATCAATCGACCGAATTGCCCAGCGGCCGGAAATTTGGTATCAGCCAGCAGAGATTTTGAATTCCGGCAGGTTAGCTTGTTCGAATAACACGCGAAAATCAGCCAGTTCCTGTTCGTTATAGGCGATCGCAGGGACTTTTCCCCAGATTGGCCAGGGCCAGGCAGCATCCGACCGGTATCGCGCAACGTGATGCAAATGCAATTGTGGCACCTGATTGCCCAAAGCAGCAATATTCAATTTATCGGCCTTGAACACGCTATCCAGAAATTCAGACAGCAGGCAGGACTCTTGCAATAGCTGCTCACGATCATCTGCATCGAGCTGATAAATCTCCCGCACATCGGCGCGGTCCGGAACCAGAATCAACCAGGGATAGTTACGATCGTTCATTAACAACAAATGGCACAACGGGAAACGCCCCAGGTAGTGGCAATCGGCGGTAAGTTGCGCGTGTATTTCGGCCATAACAGGAACTCGACATTGAAAAAATCGGATAGGGAAGGATTGTAACCCAGTCTCCTTTATACTCCGTGTTTCTATTAGTGTGAATAGACCCTAACATGTTTCACATGCTTTCCTGTTTCGATCTTGTACCCGGAGAAAATACACTCGATTTCAATCATGCCTTCGTCGAGGAGATGAAGCAGAACGATATAGAAGTATTCCTGGAAAATTTCGAAAAACAGGAAGCCAGTCAATGAGTAAACGAGATCCTCGTTACGATGTATTGTTCGAACCGGTCAAGATAGGTCCCGTCACAGCAAAAAACCGCTTTTACCAGGTGCCGCACTGCACCGGCCTGGGCTGGCTCAGACCGCGTATGGTCGCCGCATTACGCGGCATCAAGGCCGAAGGTGGATGGGGTGTTGTCTGTACCGAATATTGCTCCATACACCCCACATCGGACGACCTGCCCCACCCCTATGCGTCACTGTGGGACAAAGGCGACATTAAAGCGCATTCGATCATGACGGATCTGGTACATGAACATGGCTCGCTTGCCGGAGCCGAACTCTGGATTGGCGGTTCACGTTCACCGAACCTGTTTACCAACGAAGTGGCGCTGGACGTATCCAATCTTCCCAATTCAATCGGTGTTCCCTACCAGGCACGGGCTATGGATAAATCCGATATTCGTGAGCTCAGACGCTGGCATCGAGAGGCCGCGTTACGCGCTAAAGCAGCTGGCTTTGATATCGTCTACGTTTACGCAACTCACCAATATCTGTTATCG
>QIJI01000075.1 GCA_003231795.1 Gammaproteobacteria bacterium | reverse complement strand
CGACGGCGCCCTCAGTGCCCGTGAACAGGGTCTAAACGGCTCGCTAGAGGATATCGTCGATGAAAGGATCGCGCTCGACCTGAGACTGGAAACGGTCGAAGCCAGACTGATAGCGCAATTCACCGCGCTCGACCTGTTAATCGCCCGGTTTCAGAGCACTGGCAATTTCATATCGCAACAAATCAATAATTTACCCGGGTCAGGAGCCCTGCTGAATAGGCGCTAGGGAAGGCTTGCATAAAGCAGGGGTTCCGTGGTGCAGGGATGCATACCATTTCCATTAACCCGTGCGCTGCTAAGTCAGGACGACTTATGCAGGGCTTTTTAAAATAATTTTAAAGGCAGAGACTAATATGAACGATAAAGTAAGGTATGCAAAGGCTTATCAAAAGACCGGTGTTTACAGTGGAACCATGTATGCAGACCCGCATTCGCTGATTACCCAGATGTTTGACGGCGCGCTGACCCGTATCGCACAGGCCAAAGGGGCCATTGCCAGAGGCGACACTGCGGCCAAGGCAGAGTTGATCAGCAAGGCGGTGCTAATCGTTGGCGGCCTTGAAGGTTGCGTTAATCACAAGCAGGGTGGCGATCTCGCTGAGAACCTATCACGCCTCTATCAGTACATGAGCATCACCTTGACCGAGGCAAATATCAATGACGATATAGCCAAACTCAATGAGGTAAGCGGTTTATTGCTCGAAATTAAATCAGCCTGGATTCAGATTCCGCAACAGAATCAGCAGGCCAGCGCATAATTGGTCTTGTCGAAATGAATCAGAAACAGGCCCTTTTACAGTCAATTGAACTCACCGAAGAGATTCTTGAAGTGCTCGACTCGGGCGGGTTTGATCGGATTGATGAGCTTGAAAATGCAAGGCAACTACTTATTAAACAAGCATTTGCCGAGTCGATTCACCAGCTTGACCAGATCAAGGCTGAGTATCTGCAGAAACTTAACCAAAAGGTAGTGGCCAAGCTGACCCTATTTAAAGAATCGATATTGGTACAACATACCCAGGTTCGTAAGGCAGCCAGGGCGACACAGGCATATCAGGAGCTAAACGATATATCAAAATGAGTTATGGGTTCATCGATTTAAAAAATTAATGTAAAATAGTCACATATAGCCGTCGATATTTTGGCAGCTTGAACTAGACTCAGTTGAAAGCAAAAAAAATGTCAAAAATATGACTTCTGCTGACATGGGTAACCAGGGTGGCTTGAATAAATGGAACATAGTGGCAATCAGGATAGCAACGAAGTACTAGTCGTCGATTCTAACTACACTCGCGGGCATTCTTTCCTCGCAGTACTCGGTTTCATTAAGGTCGAGGCCAAATTGATCGCCCCCGACCAGTTACCCGATGTGCCCCGGAGAGAACTTTATAATTACCTCGCCATTTTCAGTATCGGCACAGAAGAAATCACAGACTACTTTCTCAAGCGCAACAACGACGACAAATGTCAATACCCTGTAGTTCTGACCGCCGATAAATCTGAACTTAGCTCGCTCGAAATCGTGGTAAAGCTACCTTTTATTTCCGGCCTTTGTTTCCAGTCAGACTACTACTCTCTTTCCCAGGTTCTGGATCAGGCGCGCAAACACAATAAACGCGAGCGTCGCATGCATAATCGCGAATGCCAGCCATTAATCGGTAACAGCAACGCGATCGAACGCATCAATCTGATGATCGATCAGGTATCAGACACTAATGCATCGGTTCTGATTATGGGAGACTCGGGTACCGGTAAAGAAGTGATAGCGCGTAATATTCACGTGCAATCGTCGCGTAGTAAAAAGCCGTTTGTTCCCATAAACTGCGGTGCGATACCCGCAGAACTGCTTGAAAGTGAGTTATTTGGTCATGAGAAAGGTGCGTTTACCGGTGCTATCAGTTCCCGTCAGGGACGTTTCGAGCTGGCGGAAGGGGGAGTCCTCTTCCTCGACGAAATTGGTGATATGCCGCTGCCGATGCAGGTCAAGTTATTGCGCGTTCTACAGGAGCGTTGCTATGAGAAGGTGGGTAGCAATAAAACCATTAAAACCGACGTACGGGTTATCGCAGCGACGCATCATCGGCTCGAAGAATTGATCAGCGATGGCAGGTTTCGCGAAGATCTTTTTTATCGCCTCAATGTGTTCCCGATCGAAGTTTCACCTTTACACGAACGCGATTCGGACATTCCGCTGTTAATCCACGAAATGATCGCGCGTATCGAACGTGAAAATCGTGGTTCGGTGCGTCTCAGCAAGAAAGCTATCGCCATGTTGCAGCGGTATCGCTGGCCGGGCAATGTACGGGAGCTCGCCAATTTGATCGAACGTCTGGCGATACTTTTTCCGCACGGTGTTGTGGATTCGAAAGATCTCCCCGACAAGTATCAAACAGACGGAGTCGGCGGTGAAGATGAGTTCAATGGTGAGGACACTATCATTTCACTTTCGAGGCCGGATGTCTCGCAGTTGCCGGGCGATGGAATAGATATGAAGAAATACCTGACCGATATTGAAATTTCATTAATCGAGCAGGCCTTGAGCAAAACGAATAACGTGGTGGCACGCGCAGCCACCATGCTTAACATGCGCCGTACCACGCTGGTTGAAAAAATGCGCAAGTATGAAATTGAACGCGCCGAGTAAAATCTGACTCCAGTATCCCTCTGTATTTTGCGGCCTGGCGAGCGTCGCCCCCTGAAATACACCTGAATTTATAGATTCAGGTACCAACACCAGAAGACCTCAGCCCGCCGGCTTTAACCCGGACAATCCATAAACTGCCGTGATGACTGCGCCGGGCTTTGATTTTACGGGGAATTATCCGATTGAGTGCCGGACTTATTGATCCGGTCGATTGAGGATAATTTTCTGTAAAATCAAAGAACAAGCAAGGGCAGGTGCATGTTTATGAATTGTTCGGGTTAAATGCTGTCAGGCAGAAATATTGCCATTGCGATGACGTTGCTGCCTCCGAGCAACACATTTTGGCGTCATTTTTATGTCGTTCCAAAGTAAGAAGACTCAATAACTAATTGATATTAAACAATTTATTTCAACTGGTTTGGCTTGTGCAAGGTGTAGGGGGTGGAAAACCAAAACCAACTTGACGATAAGTCTTCACTGCGTGAATTACAGCATGCATTTGATCAATTCAATCATCTGTCACAACAACTGAATGCCAGTGTCGAAGAAATTAATCAAAATGTCGGGCGCATTGATGCACCCGATTCATCGGTCAGTACCTTTGCTGACTCGAAGCTGCTGGATGCCATTCCCGGAGGAGTCATTGTTCTCGACCGGCAGGGTAATGTCAGTCAGGCCAACGATGGCGCCAGGCAAATTCTCGGTTCACCACTATATCAGTTGCCCTGGCGCAGCATAATCCAGCGTGTTTTCCTGCCTGAACTTGATCAGGGTGAGCTGAAAACCCCCGACGGTCGCCGGTTCAGTATTTCAACGCGCCCGCTGGGTTATGCCCCAGGCCAGGTGTTACTGCTCAGCGAAGTCACCCAGACTCGCGACATGCAGCGTACCGCGCAGCAAAACCTGCATCTCATTACGATGGGTAAAATGATGGCTAGCCTGGCACATCAGATCAGGACGCCGTTGGCTTCGTCCATTTTGTATCTGTCGCAGTGCGCCGATTCGGCACTTGACCAGGAAACGTTGCAGAACTTCTCCAGCAAGGCCCTTGCGCGTAGTCGGCATATTGAAAAGATCATTAACGATATGCTGGTCTTCGCACATGGTGGCCAGTTCGTAACTACCCGATTTTCGCTTGACGAGCTGCTCCAGGAACTGGACGAACAGCTACAACCGCAACTGCAACAACGCGATGCCAGCCTCGTTATAAAGGGTCAATTTTCTGACGTTGTATTACAGGGAAACAAGGATGCTTTGCTCGGTGCGCTCGCCAATCTCTGTGTTAACGCGTTGCAGGCCTGCACCTGGCATCCGCGTATTGATATCAATTTTTCGGTTACGCGGCTCGGCCTGTTGTCGATATCCGTGAGTGATAACGGCGCTGGAATGGATCGAAAAATCCGGCTACACATCTTTGACCCTTTTTTCAGTACCAAGACCGAGGGTACCGGTCTCGGGCTAGCCGTGGTCAAGGCTGTTGTTGAATCTCATCAGGGCCGGATAGCGGTATTTTCACGTCCCGGGAAGGGAACACGATTTCGCATTTATCTACCCTGCCGTCAGGCAATGAAAACCCAGATTAGCAATTCGCGGATAACCCAACAGGCGTTGATCACCCAACCGGCGTCGATCACTCAACAGGCAACGGAGTTAAAAAAATGATTGATGTACTGGTAGTCGAAGACGACGCTGATTTACGCGAAGCAATTTGCGATACCCTGCAATTGAATCAAATCAGTTTTCACGAGGTTGACAACGGTCGCGCGGCGGAACGCTTCCTCGCCAGTCATTCGGCATCACTGGTACTGAGCGATGTGCAAATGAGTCCCGGTAATGGATACGAACTATTGTCGTCGATTCGAAAAAACAAGATTGATACCCCGGTAATTCTGATGACTGCGTATGGCTCGATACCCCAGGCGGTGGATGCAATTCAGGCGGGCGCTGCTGATTACCTGGTCAAACCTTTCGAAGTGTCGCACCTGGTCAGTACCGTACGTAAACAAATGTCGACTCCAGTGGTCGCGGATGAAGATCTGGTTGCTGTTGATCCTGCCAGTCAGGAAACCGTGAAACTGGCCAGCCGGGTCTCGCAAACGGATGTGTCGGTATTACTCAATGGCGAGAGTGGTGTGGGGAAGGAAGTTTATTCGCGCTTCATTCACCAGAATTCGGCCCGGGCAGGGCATCCTTTCGTCGCAATAAACTGTGCCGCGATTCCCGAAAATATGCTCGAAGCGGTGTTGTTTGGATACGAGAAGGGCGCCTTTACCGGTGCGCATAAGGCTGCCCTGGGCAAGTTTGAACAGGCCCAGGGGGGAACTCTGTTACTGGACGAAATCACTGAAATGGATCTGGGTCTACAGGCAAAGATTTTACGGGTGCTGCAGGAGAAAGAAGTGGAGCGCCTGGGCAGTAATAAAATTATTGAACTCGATGTACGAATCATAGCAACCACAAATCGGGATTTAAAAGAGGAAGTGCGGAACAAGCGTTTTCGCGAAGACCTTTTTTATCGACTTAATGTATTTCCGATCACCATTCCGGGGTTGCGTCATCGCACCGATGACATCGTACCCATCGCGCGCAAAATCCTGGCGCAGTACAGTCGAGCGGCTGGCGAATCGATTCAGATCAGTGACGCAGCCTGTCACTCCCTGAACCAACATCACTGGCCGGGCAATGTTCGCGAACTGGACAACGTCATTCAGCGGGCCCTGATTCTGAAGCAGGGTAACGAAATTCTGCCGCAGGATATCATGCTCGAATCCGCCCCGACCGAGCTTGCTGCAGATTCCTGTGTCGAAGACAGTGGACGTCTGCATAGCGATTTACGCGACCGCGAGGCAGAGGTGATCCTCGAGACCTTGCGTCAATTCAAGGGCAGCCGGAAGAAAACTGCTGAAAAGCTCGGTATCAGTCCTCGTACCTTACGCTACAAGCTGGCCCGTTTACGCGAGGCTGGTGCAGCGGTTCCGGAGTAAGCCCGATGTTTCGTTATCTATTTGCAATCAAGATGACCTCTTTAGCAGTCAATGCCCCGAGACTTGCCGGCAATTCACCGGGTACGCCTAAAATTGGCGCGATTGTTGCTCCACAGGCCATATGTGCCGGAAAAGGGGGCTAAACCGATGAAATGTCAAAAACATGGCCAACCTGTTGTTGTTCGACCACTAGTTTCACCGATAGAAAATTTTAAGAATTCGCTCGAAGAGGTATTTCATGATCAATAACACACAGAATAGTTTACTGGGTCAAATGCAGGCGCTGGAAGCGCTGGCCAGAAACCAGTCGGTACAACCCGGAATCAAACTCGAACAGGGACAGGGACAGGATTTTAGTACCCTGATGCGTCAGGCAGTTAATCAGGTTAACTCAACCCAGGCGCAGGCAGCAGATTTAAGCCGGGCGTTCGAGCTTGGAGACAAGGTTGATTTGGCAGAGGTTATGATCGCCGTACAGAAATCCCGGATTTCATTTGAAGCACTGTCCCAGGTGCGCAACAAACTCCTGAGCGCATATCAGGATGTTATGAACATGTCGGTGTAAATCATGGCTGAAGCAACCATAAATCAACAGGCAATGGCAGCGGAAGGACAGGTGATGGCGGCTCCCCGCACATTAAATCCGATTGACGCGGTTGCCCAGTCACGCGCGGTGCGCCATTTCAGTAAACTCATCGGACTTGCCGCAGCGGTAGCTGTCGGCATGGTCGTCGTGATGTGGGGTGCGGAACCCAATTACGCACCATTGTATTCGAACATGTCCGGTAAAGATGCTGCACAGATTGCCGACACGTTAATGTCGCGTGATATTGCATTCAAACTTGATGCGGACGGTGGCGCGGTACTGGTGGATCAATCAAAACTGTCCGAGGCTCGCATGCTGCTGGCATCACAGGGATTACCACAAGGTGGATCCAGAGGAATGGAGATGTTGCAGCAGGACCAGGGACTGGGTACCAGCCAGTTTATCGAGACCGCACGTTACAATCGTGCTCTGGAAGTAGAACTGGTGCGTTCGGTGGAATCGATTCGCGCGGTTGAAAAGGCGCGCATACATCTGGCTATTCCTAAACAGTCGATTTTTATCCGCAATCGTACCCGGCCCAGCGCCTCGGTGGTGGTCAAGCTTCATCCTGGGCGTATCCTGAATCCGGGGCAGGTTGAAGCCATCGTGCAAATGATTGCTTCCAGTATTTCGCTGCTGGATAGTTCCGAAGTCAAGGTTGTCGACCAGTTTGGTCGTTTACTAACCGATGATGCTGATGAAGGCATGGCCCAGACTAGCCGTCAGTTCGACTACAGGCGTAAGCTCGAAGATAATTTTGTTGATCGAATTATAAATCTGCTGCAGCCGATAATTGGTGAGGGCAAGATTAACGCACAGGTCGCCGCGCAGCTTGATTTTTCAGCGGTTGAATCAACGCGAGAAGCATTTGATCCGGAACGCAGTGTCATTCGCAGCGAACAGATCAGCGAAGAAGAAAGTCGCAGTTTTAGCCAGGCTCTCGGAATTCCCGGAGCGCTCAGCAACAAGCCACCGCAAGCGACCACGCTTGATCCAGATCTTGAGCCGGACAGCACTGCTAGTGAAATCATTCCAGGAAACCAGAACCGATCAGCCACGCGTAACTACGAGGTCGATCGCATTATCAGCCATACCCGTAGCCCGGTTGGCAGCGTACTGCGTTTGTCGGTGGCTGTGGTTATCGATGACAAACTGGTTACTGCCGACGACGGCAGCGTCTCGAAGACCGCTTACAACGATGAGGAAATCGAGCGCTTTACCTTACTGGTCAAGGAAACCATCGGGTTTGACGAGAATCGTGGCGATTCGGTTAGCGTGGTTAATGCATCCTTTCTTGAAATTGAGGAACCGGTGATCGAAGCGCTACCGGCCTGGCAGAGCCTGTTGAACGAAACCTGGATTGTAAATTTGATCAAGCAGGTACTCGGTGCGCTCGGCGCAATCATCGTCTATTTCATTTTTATCCGCCCCATATTGCGTTCGCTCTCGTTTAAAGGCGGCGATTCCGGCGGAAACCATTCTGATTCCGGACAGTCACTCGGCGCACCGACGTCGATACAGGGGTATCAACAGCTTGCCGCCCAGGGTGCTGGCCCCGGAGTTCCCAACCTTGCCGATGATCCCAACAGTCCCATGGCGATGGTCAGGCGCAAGGATGCGACGTATGAGCAGAAGATAGACATGGCGCGCTCGATGGTGATGGATGACCCGGCGCGCGTTGCCAACGTAATGAAAAACTGGGTGAGTGAAGAATAATGGCTGAAAACATGCAGCAGGCCGGGGCCGGTTCATTTGCCGGGGCTGAAAAAGCCGGGGTCTTGTTACTCACGTTGGGCGAAGAAGTCGCCGCTGAAGTTCTGCAACATATGAATCCAAAGGAAGTTCAGCTGATCGGTTCTACCATGGCCACCATGAACGATGTTTCGCGTCCGATGGTCGAAACTATAATCGATAGTTTTTTCGATATGCTTGAGTCGCAAACCGCGCTCGGAATCGGGAATGATTCTTATATCCGCGGGATGCTGGAAAAAGCCCTGGGTGAAAAGGCAGGTAGTGTGATCGACAGAATCCTGTTGGGTAGCGGCAGTAATGGCCTGGAGTCACTTAAATGGATGGATCCAAAATCAATTGCCGAAATTATTCGACTCGAACATCCACAAATTATTGCCATCGTGTTGTCTTATCTGGAACCGGATAATGCAGCATTAGTGCTCGGTAATCTTCCGGAAAACACCCGAGCCGGCATCCTCATGCGGATTGCAACCCTGGAAGGTGTACAACCAGCTGCTATCAAGGAACTTGACTCAATCATGGAGCGATATTTTACCGATAACGACAACGTCAAATCGTCGATGGTGGGTGGAGAGAAAACGGCTGCTGACATTTTGAATTTCATGGATACGGTGCTGGAAAATCAGGTCATGGAGCAGGTTCGTACCGAGAACGGGGAGTTGGCCACCCGGATAGAGGACATGATGTTCGTGTTTGAAAATCTGCGTGATGTCGATGATCGTGGTGTACAAACCATGATGCGCGAAGTGTCGACCGACTTGCTGTCGCTCGCATTGAAAGGGGTCGATGACGAAATGCAACAGAAATTCCTCAAGAATATGTCATCGCGGGCTGCCGAAATGCTGGTTGAAGACATGGAGGCCAAGGGTCCGGTCAAACTCAGCGAAGTTGAAGCGGCGCAAAAAGAAATTCTTGCAATCGCCCGCAAGCTTGAGGAATCAGGAGAAATTACCCTGGGTGGCAGCGGTGAGGAAATGGTTTAGTGAAACATGAGTAAGGCTAGTTCTGCTGAAAATTCGCCAGTCGAAAAATGGCAAGCCCCGATAATGAAAGGCGACCCGAGTCGAGTGATTCGTTATCGCATGGAAAACGGCACGTCAATTCCAACCGCGAAAGATATCGAGCAATGGCGCAGGCTCGCCGAAGAGGAAGGCTTTAAACAGGGAATGGCGCTGGCGAACAAGGAAACACAAAGCTTGCTGTCATTGATCGATTTCTTCGAGCATCCACTGAAATTTCTGAACGAAGATATCGAACACCAATTGACGCAACTGGCGGTGACGCTGGCGCAGCAATTGGTAAGGCGTGAACTGAAAGTGGAGCCTGGCGAAATAGTTGGTCTGATAAGAGATTCGGTCAGGCTGTTACCCGGTAACACCCGAAATATTTCGATCCTGTTACATCCCGAGGATGCAAACCTGGTGAGAAACGCGTTGTCGCTGGAGTCAAATGATGAAGAGCACAGCTGGAAACTGGTTGAAGATCCGATGATAACCAGGGGTGGCTGCGAAATTAATGCACCACCGTCGTCAATTAACGCGACCCTCGAAAACAGACTGTCTGCGTTGGCTGCATCAGTACTCGGTGGCGAGAGGGAGCAGGACTAATGACGGCCAGCCTGCATATTTCACCCATTTTCGTAGCGAGTCTATCGACGGCCGCAGTAGATAGCGGGTGAGATATGCAGGCTAAGTTGATTGAAAAAGCACGGCAGGACTGGATGACTGCGTTGGCACGGGTGGGCAGCGAATCCAGGCGTCACGGCAAGCCGGTTGTCGAGGGGGTATTAACCCGCATGGTCGGTTTGACCCTGGAAGCTGTCGGCTGTCAGGCTCCCATCGGGGCGCGTTGTGATGTCGTCAATGCCAGCGCGCAGCGGGTTGAAACCGAGGTCGTAGGATTTTCCGGTGACAGTCTTTATTTAATGCCCACCGCTGAAGTTCGTGGGCTGGTACCGAATGCGCGTGTGATACCGACTCGTAACAGTTCGGATGTTTTAGCGGGTCCGGAATTACTCGGGCGCGTAATCGACGGAAGCGGGCGTCCGTTGGATGATAAAGGCCCGATTCGTGCACGCCATAAAATCCCGTTACAGGGTACTCAAATTAATCCGCTCAGCCGCACTCCAATCCAGCAGCCGCTCGACGTTGGGGTTCGCGTAATCAATTCATTGCTCCCTATCGGACGCGGACAACGCATGGGTCTGTTTGCCGGTAGCGGAGTCGGAAAATCGGTTTTGCTGGGTATGATGACACGTTACACCGAAGCCGATATTGTCGTCGTCGGGCTGATCGGTGAACGTGGTCGTGAGGT
>QIJI01000469.1 GCA_003231795.1 Gammaproteobacteria bacterium | reverse complement strand
TGTCAGCAAAGATTGGTGAAATGCCGGGGTTGTCCAGATTGATGCCATTGGCGTGCATTGCCGCCGCCGAGTCGACCCAGGCATTGTTCAGCGACGGGTCTCTCGAATTGTTAAAAATATGACTGTCACCCTGATTGGTCAAATCAACCCAGGGCGAAAACAAAACTGCACAGGCCGGCATCGGCATGCCCTGGTCACGCGCGAATTGCATCAATGCCACTGCCTGATTGCCACCGGCCGACTCGCCGCTGACGATCAGCCGATGCGCCCCATATTGTTCAAGTAGTGCGGGATACACCTGTTGCATGTCTTGTTGCGGCTCGGGGTAGGGATATTCCGGAGACAGACGATAGTCGACCATGACGACTCTGGCGTTAGCAAGCTCTGCCATCGGAATTGTAATCACCTGATCTTCCCAGGAACTGCCGCTGACATAACCACCGCCATAAGCATACTGGATGCAGGCGCCGGTTTCGGGCGACCAGCCGGCAGGCGTTATTTGTTTGCACGGGATGGCTGCAATTTCGATTTCTTCGATCACACCGTCAAATCGATCGATCGCGGCTTCGATTTCCTGCGTCGAAGCTGCAATCAGGTCAGCCCGATACCGCAGCAGGTTATCATGAGTCGGAACCACGATGCCGCCTGCCAGCATTTCGTCATATAAAATCTGTGCACTACTACTGATGTTGGCATGCTGCATTGTTACAAAGCGGCGTCGAGATCGTTGATTAAGTCCTGTGCATCTTCGATCCCTACTGATAGTCGGAACACGCCGTCACCGGCCAGGGTACGATATTTATCGAGTTCTTCGCCCTCGAGGCGATAGGAAGAGTCGATCAGATCATCGGTTTGCATCAGGTAAATCAGGCTGCGGTGATGCCCGAGCGATACCGCGTAATGTATCACCTCGAGTTGATCCATCATGCGCCGGGCAACCGTTTTGCCATTGCGCGCACGAAAACAGATCATTCCGGAAAAGTTATCCATCTGCGATTTTGCCAGTGCATGTTGCGGATGTGATTCGAGCCCGGGATACCGCGTGAGCTCGACATTGGCATGATTTTCGAGATACTCCGCCAGCAGCAGCGCATTGTTTTCGTGACAACGCATGCGCAAAGGCAAGGTTGCCATGCCCCGCATAATCAGCCAGGCGTTGAACGGGCTGATGACTCCGCCATAGTGCATCAATGCCTCGGAGCGTAGGGCGCCAATTTTTTCTTGTCCACCGCTGACGGAACCCCCCATGGCGTCACCGTGACCGCCGATATACTTGGTCAGCGAATGGATTACAAAATCAGCGCCGAGGTTTAAGGGCCGGGTGGCGACCGGCGTGGCAAACGTCGAGTCGACTACCAGTAACACATTCTGGGTATGTGCAATTTCGGCTGCCGATCTGATATCGGAAATTCGCAACAGCGGGTTGGACGGCGTTTCGAGCCAGATCATACGGGTATTGTCGCGCATTGCGTTTTGAATACAGTTCAATTCACTGGTGTCTACAGGTGTTACTTCGATGCCCATCCGGGTCAGGGTCTGGCGCGCAAATTCGGCGGTTCCCGGATAATTGGCGTTGCTGATAATAAGGTGGTCCCCCAGGCTCAAATGCGTGAGCAATACAGCCGCACTTGCGGCCATGCCGGAGGCAAACGCAACGGTCGCTTCGGCCTGCTCCAGGATGGAGAGTTTGTTTTCGAGTTGTTGTGTAGTCGGATTATCCCAGCGCGTATAGATAAATGGCGTTTCATCGTTTCGGTTGTTGGCAGAAAAACTGACTTCTTGGTCGACCACAAAGGTGCTGGACATCACCAGATTGGGTGAGGATGCGCCGGTAGCCGAATCGGGAGGTTCGCCGGCGTGAATCGACAGCGTCTGGAGTCCCTTGTCAGTAATCGTTTTTAGCGCCATGGAAATCCCCGAATTTGAAAACGGTATTAGTACTGATGAACCCGGATAAGGTCAAAAATGTGGTGCATGCGGGTAATTTATTCGGTCGCATTCTGAGCCGGCGTATCGAGGAAATTCTGCAACATCCGTTCGGGGTCGAACAGATCCATCGCGGCCGGTGAAAAGCTGCTGTGACGATAACCATTTGAACCAACCGGTTGATACAGCGACTTGATTTCATCACGACGACCGGCAAGGTCTTCTACGGCTGCCAGCAGCGCTTCGAGGTCGGCCCGCGTGGTATATAGTCCGAGGCTGGCGCGCGCCATACCGCGTTTACGTTCGACGTCGGCTTCGGCGTTTGGCGCGTCCGGGTCGATGTCCATCTCCCACAGTTCCTTTTTCAATAACTCACGCACATAGGGGTGAGCGCAAAAACAACCGTTGCGGACCTGAATATTATGAAAATCATTCATCGCAGCCGCCGTCAGACCGTGGTCAAAACCTTTGATATTAAAGGCGATAGTACCGGTACGCGGAACATCCGATGGTTCTGGGCCGTATACCATAACGCCTTCGATCGCTTTCAGTCCGTTCCAGGCAAAATCGATCAGAGCGATTTCTTTTTCACGAACCTTGTCCATTCCGGCCCTGATGAGCAGGTCGAGTACCGCGCCCAGTATAATCGCGCCCACAATGTTGGGGGTTCCGGCTTCTTCCCGGTCTGGCAATGTTGCGGTCGGCATGTACTCGGCGATATAAACATCGTCGACCATACCGCCGCCTAGTTCGGTTGGCTTGATCGCATTTAAAACGTCTTTTTTAGCGATTACGGCACCCGGTGAGCCGGGTGCGTAAATCTTGTGTCCGGAGAACACCAGCACGTCGATATCAGCGTCGTCCATACTGACCGGGGTATGTGCAATCATTTGTGACGCGTCGACAATCAGATAAGCACCGACCGCATGCGCCATTTTGGCTACTTCGGCAAGTGGGGTAATCGCGCCGGTAACATTACTGGCTCCGGTAACGGCAATGTAATTAACATTCTCGCCATGCTCTTCAAAAATCTCGCCCAGTCGATCCATATCGAGGCCGCCGTAGCGTTCGAATTCCCCAAGACAGGGAACATGAACAACTTGCGAGTTATGATGGCGATGTGGCAGATCGTTCGAGTGATGTTCCATTTCGGAAACCAGTACTACTTTGCGCTCGGCGCGCGCGCTCGACAGGCTGGCGGCCATGCGGTTGAATCCCGCCGTGGCTCCGCTGCCGGCAAAAAAGCTGCAATACCGGTCAGGGCTTGCGCCGACGAATTCGAGTACCCGTTGATGAGCCCATTCGAAAGCATGTGAAGCGCCGCGCGCGGCATAATGCAGGTCTGAATGGGTACTGGCGTAATGTTCGAGAAATTCGTGGCCTACATTATAGGCCGGTGCCATCATTAACGTGGATGCAGCGGAGTCGAGATAGACTCGCGGGCTGCGTTCACCATTGACGGTTGGATACTCAGTGTCGCGCCCAATAAAACTAGCCTGTAACTGGGCTAAAAGATTCGAATCGCTCATTGAATTGATATGTAAGACTAAAGAGATATTGTCGCATAATCCTAGGGCCTGTTCACGCTAATTGAAACGTCACTGTTGTGACTAAAAAAGCGCCAATCAAGGCGCGAGGAGCGCGATTTGGTCATTCCAAATGAGTGACGAGCAACACCGAGTGGCGCTTTTTTAGCCACAACCCGAAGGGCTGGGGACATTTTTCTGGCTAACTGCGTTATCAGTCGCTCATGTAGAATGACTACACATCTCTCCTTCTGCCTTGCTAGCCATAAAAATGGCCGCCAGCAGTGATGATTCAATTAGCGTGAACAGGCCCTAGACATGGCAACTATTCCCAAAGGGGTATGCAGATTGTGGCTAGCTCGCATTTCTCACCAGCATTCGCCGACGCAGTACGACTGCATGGATGCAGCCAGTCAGCTGCTCCTTCATATTATCGGGGAATTACCTGAAGTTCATCCGCTTGATCTGATCATCAGGGCACAAAAGTAGCGGCAGTGATCAACAGGCTCCTGGGCGTTTTTAATATTTTGCCGAAGACGATGGGCTGATTCAGCTCGACAAATCCCTCGTCAAATGGCACCAGCTTTTTATCGATTAGCAAGAAGGTGCCGTTGGTTGAATTCAGGTCGCGCAGGAATATTTTTCCATTGTTGATCGAAATCTCGGCATGATGCTTGCTGATAGTAGGATCAGTAATATAAATATGACCTTCTCTGCCAATTATGAAAGTCCGGCCTTCTAATAACTCGACTCGAGCTAGCGGGTTACTTTTCATCGGGATTGTGTCAACACATCTCCATGTTATTCCAAACCGAGATTATCACGAGAGCTGTCGATCAGGTACTCGTTAAATACTGGATTCCTTACTTCGAGGTATCGGTTTTCGCCCAGGGATTAGCTAAAGCATCCCGGGTTAGGCCATGGCGCCATTGATACCAGTCACCTGTCCAGATATATACCCGGCAGATTCAGTGACAAAAAATGCTACCAAAGAAGCTACTTCGTCCGGTCTTCCGGCCCGTTTCATCGGTACCCGTTGGTTTAGCAGCTCTTCATCAAAAGTAGATTCCGTCATCGATCCTTCAATGATTCCCGGTGCAATTACATTCACCGGCCGTCTTAGCCATTCCGGTCGCCCCAATAATCGTAAAAGTTAAACCAGTTGTATGGATATCGTTTGATCATCGCTTCCAGGGTATCGGTGTATTTCTGCACATATTGAGCCACTACTTTATCGCGGTCCTGTCGCGGTGCTGAAATTGAGTCTGCCAGTTTTTCGATGTAAATCGAATATCGATTACCCCCTTTGTAGACTCCGAAAAACAGAAATACTGGCACCTGTAATATACTCGCACAGGTGATTGGGCCGGCTGGCATCAAAACATCGTCACTTAATAACTGACAGGTTACCTGTCTTGCTCCAACCGTTACGCGGTCACCCAGCATTCCGATCAATGCTCCCTCGTCTATGCTTTCTTTCATCTTTAACAGGGCCTGATCATCCCCGAGATTGATCACCGATTCGGTAATGTCAGGGTTAAGTTCTTCCAGTGCTTTACTTATCATCGCGTTATGATCTTGATAAATCATGATTTTTAATGGCAACTTGTCGTGGATGATCGCTAGACATCGCAATGCTTCAAAACTACCCAGATGGGTACCGAGCAAGAGACAGCCGGTTTTTTGTTTTACAACCTCATCAATCAGCTCCCTGCCATTGATTTCGATATCAAAAAGGTTTTGTTGGTCGGTAAGAAAATAGACCCGGTCGAGTATGGTGGCGGCAAAACAGTGAATATGTTTTGCAATTCCGATGACACTTCCTGTTTGGCCCGGTACGCGCTTTAGATAATTTCGCGAAGAAAATCGAGCCTCTGGAGAAGTTAAAAGAAAATATAAAGTGATGGGGTAAAGCCATAACCTGGCAAAGCGGCGCGACATATTCAACGCAATCCAGCGAATTAGCCGTAACGTAAAAGGATTACTCCGTTCCTTCACGCTTTGCCATGACGGGCTCATCTATTCCCATCCTCTGTAATTCGAAGTTGACCACTGACAATCAGATGTTCATTTCGATACAGGGTAATTTGTAGTAATCCCGGTTTCTTCTCCGGCACAACTTGATTGCCTGGAAAATGGCCCTCCAGTGAAGGGTGATCTTGGGGAGCAATGATGTCGAATGAAAAAATTAATGCACCTACCGAATGGAATGGTTATTCACATACTGATCAAGCAACTTTAACAAATTTGCGAGGCAACTTCCTCAGCTCGTTATAGGGTAACTACGGGACAATAATCAAGGGCTTGGGTAAAAATACCGCATCGATATACCTTGCCAATATCTGGCGCAATTGTTTTTCTTAAAAACCGGGAGCCACGACAAATGCAGTAAGTCGCGATCGCCTGTCCATCCTGTTCGTCTGTGATCAAAAACACCGCGTCGGAGCAGTGGCCGATATCACAAAATCAACATCAGGCCAGCCCTGGTCGCTGTTCAAGCATATTTTTGGATGCGGCGGGGTGGTAACTAGTATTCTCGGCGCGGGCATTTCCGATAGCGCCTAGTGAATATCCAATGGATAAAAAGGGCGGTCATTATGTATGGCGACACGTAAAATTAACGGGTAGACAATGGTCATTTCAAACCCGAACATATGTTGTGGCGGCACCGTTGCAACGACAGAATGTTGTTGTTTTTCATTAAGATGGAACCGTCTCTTTACACGTTTCGCATTTTCGACCAGTTGACCCCATCCTTACCTTCGATTTACGTCGACATGTCTGGACAATGCACGTAGCGAAGAGAATATATTTTTGATATCGGGATCGTCAGACTTGAGCAGGAAACCGTATTTGATAGAAAGAGACATTCCCAGTTCTAGTGCATCGATCGAATCCAGACCCAGGCCACCATTGAACAACATTTCATCGGGATCAATATCATCCACTTTCAAATTTCCGAGATTAAGCGATTCAATAATCAGCTGCGCAACCTCAATCTCTAAATCATTCATATTTGGCATTTTTATAGTTCATTCCAGTATTGGGCGGCCGGGTAGGATTTTTGCACAAGGCTAATGAGGTTTTACTTCTCAAAATTGCCTTCTAAATATCCATAAACCCGTGGTTCAGGCAGGTGTTACCATTGAATTGTCCCTGTTTAAATAGCCACAACCGGTAGTCGGAGATAGACTGCCACGATACAGTCCATAATCGTGGCACAAATTAAATATCATGCCTATCAATAGAATTAGCCTTCTCGATTTAAATGGCCTGACTACCCTGATTATTTCAATTTTTGTAATAGCACTAAGCTTGGGAGTCACCTATTTTTTGATCTTGATTCAAGTTTTCAAAGTTGCCAGAAAATCAAGTTACTTATGTGGTGCCACCGATCTCGTTATTGTACACGGCATAAAACTAACTCGTAATAAAATTGGCGGAGATTTTACCGTTCGTCTTAACAGGGCACTGGATCTACATCACCAAAATCAGGCTCTAATATTGCTACTGGGAGGCTATTTGGGGAGTAATAATATCTCTGAGGCTGAAGCTGGCCGGCAATATTTACTCGGCCAGGGGGTAAAGCAGAATTCTATACTGACTGAAGATCAGTCGCGCCATACGCTTGAGAACTTGTACGAAGCCAGGAAACTAATCAGAAACCTTGATCTGAAATATTGCTCGTTACTGAGTAACCGCTATCACCTTGCCAGGGTAGCGGCATTTGCCCGCGGAATGAACATGGATGTAACTTTAGTCGCTGCGGAAAAAAATTTTAACTTTACCGTTTCTAAACTGGGGCGGTTTCTGGCAGAGGCATTTTATCTTCATTGGTATTACACTGGTAAATACTGGAGCCATGCCACAAACAATACTGACATCAAAAGTAAAATTAGTTGATGAACAATCGCAAACACTCGACCGCCGTTCTGGTTCCTGCCTATAACGAAGGTGCAACTATTCGGGATATCGCGTCGCGTTGCCTGCAGCAGTGTGACCAGGTAATTATTGTCGATGATGGATCGACTGACGATACATTAGAGCAACTGGATGGCCTGCCGGTAACCATTCTTAAAAACCAGGCGAACTCGGGCAAGGCTGCGAGTCTGTGGAAGGGCATTCAGCATGCGATTGAACTGAAAATACAGAACATCATTACCTTAGATGGTGATGGTCAGCATTCCCCTGAAGATATACCCCTGCTGGAACAAGCCGCAAATAAAAATAAAGATCATTTGATTATCGCGGCACGACTCAGAAACAGAGAACAAGCGCCCAGTGCTCGATTAAAAGCAAACAATTTTGCGGATTTTTGGGTGTCATGGGCTGCAGGACAAAAAATAACTGATAGCCAGTCAGGTTTCAGATTGTATCCGGCGAGTCTTTTCACAAACAAGGCACTATCGGTCAGAACCAAGCACGGATTTGTCTTCGAAAGCGAAATCATTATCGATGCGGTCAGGCTCGGATTTCGCTGTTGCACAGTTGCAATTGACTCGGTTTATCACTCAAGGGCAAGAGCCAGTCATTTTCGCCCAGTTGTTGATATTGCCAAAATTGTACGAATGATATCCTGGAAGCTTTTTTCTCGTGGTATGTATTTACAGGGGCTTTGGGCAAGTACTCGCTAACCAGGACTCGTTGTAGTCACGGGATACCTGCTTTGACGGCAGATTCGATTATCCAAATGATATCCTGTGAACGTTGGAAATAATCAATTATATCTGCGTAATATGCCTGGGTTTATTAGCCTTAAGGAGCCTCTGATCATTTTGGACACAACATGTTTATTCATGAATAGATCAGAGGCTCCATAAGTAAGTGCCGTTTCGTTAACTTGTTTTTATCATTCACCTTTAATCCGATATTGGGGAACTTTACAATGCCGTGATTGCCACAATGGAGAGGGCAGAATGTGAATGATCCAGTGAATCCAGGACGCCGCCGCCTGATCCTCGATCTGGTGATTTACACAGACCGCTGTTCCATCACGGCCATTGCCACAGACTCGCATCCGGATTCGGATCGCTCGAAAACACGATCAGCAGTTTGTTCAGAAAAGTCTATATTGTGATCGACGGAATCAGAAATTGATGGCTTCTGACCAATCTGGGCCGGCCAGGTTGAGTACATCATCGGCTTGCAGGCAGTGTCACAACGTCACGAGCGCAGTAGTTTTGACACAGCCTGTTAATCTATGTCGGTCACAGAGGCTGACAACACCTGCTCGACAAAAGGTTCGTATTCCGCTGCGGACAAACCAATCGGTCGAACCCGGCGAAGTTCGATGATCGCGCTCTTTGGGGTATAGGCTTCGCATCGGCACAGGTAATAACACATCAACAACCCGGTCCGGTCCTTACCCGAAGTGCAATGGATCATGGCGGCTTTACCCGCCTCGACAGCCCGGTTTAAAAATGCCAATGCACGCGGCAAGGCTTCGAGACACAGCTCCAGGTCACCGTCGCGCGGAGGTGCGTTTGGCGACAGCGAAATTCTGGCATAGTCGATACCGACCGCAAGCAAATCCTCAGCGTGAACCAGGCGACCGTCATTGACTGTCAGAATGGCTCCAATTCCCGCCTGTGCCAGTTCGGCTGGATTCCAGGGTGCCAGGTCAGGTCCCGCGCGCCCGGCAATCCTATTTTCTCGTAACCAGAACACATGCTGCATGACAATCAACCAGAAAGATGAAATTTTGAATCCGTTCAGGTATGCCAGAAACCCGGTCAGATCGCAAATATATGATGACCCCCTGTTACCGCAGAGGTTTACCGGAATACGGTCGCACAGTATTATGATCGGACTTTGCTACGGCATATTGAGTAAAAAACTCAAGGTTGAAAATGGCCCTACTAATCGATATCAAGATGCCGGAATGGATGACTGATGAGCAATTGCGCGATGAATTATTGCAGTATTATACCGAGGCCGAAATCCGCGTCGCAGCGGATCCCGGTAATCTTGACGAAATTGAAATGCTGACCGTCAGCAGTTATTACAATGGGGAGGCGCTGAAATACCCCAATTTGAAGGTCATCCAGAAGACCGGTGCGGGGGTTAACAATATACTCGGCGACGAATCACTGCCCCGATCGATCCAGGTCGTGCGCCTGCGGACGGACTCTTCGGGAAACGAAATGGCGGAATACGCATTGGCCTATGTATTGCAGGAACAGCGTCATATTCGGCAATATCATCAGCAACAGTCGGACTCGCAATGGATTGCCTACCCACCGCGTAAATCGCATGACACGCTGGTTGCGGTTCTCGGCCTGGGTCGAATTGGTCAACTGGTCGCTAATCGATTTGTAGTGAATGGTTTTAAAGTAGGTGGCTGGAGTAGAAGCCTCAAGAAGCTGGACAATGTGGATTGCCATAATGGTGATGACGGATTGCATCATTTACTGGAGCAGGCCGATTATGTGGTATCGGTATTACCTTCAACCCACCAAACACTGGGTATGTTCCAGCGCTCCCTGTTTGAAAAATTCAGTCGAGAATCCATTTTTATCAATGTCGGTCGAGGTGACCTGATTAACGAAGAGGAACTGATCGAATCACTTGATCAAGGATTGTTAGCAGGGGCGGTGCTCGATGTGATGTCGATCGAACCTTTGCCGGGCGATAATGCTTTGTGGTTGCACCCAAAAATCCAGCTGACTCCTCATATCTCGGGTTATCATCTCGGGGATGCTATCGCAGACATTGCCGAAAATTATCGACGCTTGCAAAATGGCGGAAATCTGCTGAACCTGGTTGATCGCGAGGCGGGGTATTGATATGGATTCCGCATCGAGCATCGTTAGCTCAAATGATTCGCGATCATATTGCCCTCAGCCTTGAGTCTGGACTCGTGTCGAGTTAATGCACCACTCGAACCAAACGTTAATA
>QIJI01000239.1 GCA_003231795.1 Gammaproteobacteria bacterium | reverse complement strand
CGCTAGACGCCGATATCGATTTCCAGGCCCCGGACTATTAGATTTTACTCCGGGCAAAAATTATCGGAGTCTTGAGCGATCAGGCCTCGGGGGGATGAATCAGCAGTACCGGAAGCTGTGCTTTTTGAGCCAGTTCATCCGCGATATTTCTGAAAAAGAATCGCGTCACCCCTACCCGCGCGCGGGTCGACATGGCTACCAGGTTTATCTTGTTGCTTTTGATAACGCGCAGTATCGCATCCACCGGATCCTTGTCAAAACCAACTTCGATTGAAACATTGTATCCGGCTTCTTTCAGAAGACTGGTGACCGGAGACAGATCAGATTCGACATGAGCTTTTATACTGTCTTGCTGCTGTGTCGCATAAATCGGATGCAAAGTCGGTTTGACCGGCTCATCACCGGGCATTTTCACATAGCCCGCACCGAGGTCCGGTTCGCCGAATCCCGCCGCGCTGGGGGGATTGGTAACAAAATAAAGAATCAGGTCGTTCCCGTCCGCGGGGAAAAAATCGACCACCCGTGGAATAATTTCGCGACTCAGTTCGGACTGGTTCAGTGGTATCAGGATCTTTTTATTCATGACTATATCTCCCGTGTCATTTTTTGCCCGGAAATTTCACAAATTTGCGCCAGGATCGCGCAGGATATTGTTTTCACAAGGAACAACCGAAAGAGTCTCGTATCAACGATTCGGAGCGACTGAGGAAATATTTCATGTGAAATTAATAGACTAGCGAGACGGTGCATAATTTGTGAATTTTCCGGGTTAGGTAATTCGTCTCGAAAAGCAGTAGGATATCAGAATTCATATTGCTCAGGTACAGTGAGCCGGGATTTTCACATCCACAACCTCGGCGATCGATGGGCCCAGACCCCGCACCCGGGTTTGATGCATGCGCCGCCGATATTTATCGGCATCGTAGCCGCAACCACGGTGCAATACGCAACGATTATCCCAGATCATCAAGTCGCCGCGTTGCCAGCGATGGCGATATACGGATTCCGGTCGGGTTACTTCGGCAATCAACCCCGCGATTAATGGTTTAGCCTCGGTATCCAGCATGCCTTCGATTTCTTTTACATGCGAGCCGACAAACAGATTGCGTTCACCGGTAACCGGATTCTGGCGCACCAGGCGTTGACGCACCGGATGCATGTATGTCCTCTGGCTCTCGCATACGGCGTCTTCCCCGACCTTGGTACGCGAAAATATATAATCATGGATTCCAATTTTCGATTCAATCCGTTCACGTGTCGGCGTATCCAGTCTTTGATAGGCTGAACGGGCACTGGCAAATTCGGTTTCCCCTGCTTCGTCAGGCACCTCGTAAGCACTCAGAATCGAATACATTGCCGGAATTTCGCGAAATGAGCTATCCGAGTGCCACATCTCATTGCCGGTAGACGATTTGATCTGGCGCACTGAAACCCTGTTGCCATCATTATCGATATTGCCAACCCGGCCAATATAAGTGACTTCGCCTTTGCTGTAGTAAGTCACATGTTCTTCTTCAAGCTGCCCAAACCGCTGCGTGAAATCAAGATGTGCGGCATCGTTCATATTTTGATTTTCGAACAACAGGATCGAGTACTGATTTATAGCGGCATCGATGGCCTCGAATACGCTATCCGGCACAAGCTGTGACAGGTCGACCCCGCTTACGCGAGCACCGAATTCGGCGTGTATCGGGGTAAAACCCGGAGCCTGGTCAGGCAAGTTCTTCCGCGAAGTGGCAGGCAACCTGATGATCAGAGCTGACTTCGCGCCATTCGGGTATTTCAGTTCGGCAACGTTCCTGGGCAAACGGACAGCGGGTATTAAAACGACAGCCTGGTGGTGGATTAATCGGGCTGGGTATTTCACCTTCCAGTTTTTGCGCCTTGCCTTTGTCGTCCGGATCCAGCGATGGAATCGCGGATAACAATGCCTTGGTATAAGGATGCGAAGTTTCCGAGAACAATTTTGAGGTCGGCGCCGATTCGACAATTTGACCGAGGTACATGACCGCTACGTGGTCACAAGTGTGAGCAATGACGCTCAGATCATGGCTGATAAACAGGAAAGTTATTCCGCGCTCTTGCTGGATCGAATTCAGCAGGTTCAGAACATCGGCCTGAATTGATACATCCAGCGCGGCTACGCTTTCATCGGCGACGATAAAGTGAGGATCCGATACCAGCGCACGCGCAATCGAGATGCGCTGCCTCTGACCACCGGAAAACGCATGCGGGAAACGCCGCAGGTGTTCCAGGTTGAGCCGGCACTTGGCCGCGATTTCACGTACCTTCTCGTCGGTTTCCTCGCGACTTGAAGTCAATTTCATAACTTCCAGCGGTTCGGCAATAATGTCGCGTACCGTCATTCGTGGGCTCAGCGCCGCATAAGGATCCTGAAAGATCAACTGTGTCCGTTTACGATAATCCTTGAGCTCGGGACCTTTGAGGCCGCTAAGATCGTAGGTGACCTCGCCATCGGTAAAAGTTACTTCGCCGTGAGTGATTGGAGCAGCCTTCAGCATCGCCCGACCCAGGGTTGTTTTACCCGAGCCCGATTCACCCACCAATCCGAAGAAGCTGCCTTTATCGATTTGAATATTGATCCCTTCACAAGCGCGCACGACGGGTTTTTCACCAAACAGAGCTCCGCCTATCGGGAAGTGCACTGCCAAATCTTTGGCTTCAATCAGTATGTCGCTCATGCCTGATCCCCCTGTGTCGCGAGATGACAAGACACTTGATGATTGGCATCATCCATGGAGTATTCTGGTATCACGCTGCGACAGGTTTCTGCAATATTGCCAGACTCCACGCAACGGGGATGAAAAACACAACCTGACGGACGATCCAGCGGAGACGGAATATCACCCGGTATCGGGCGCAGTTCAGCCTCCAGATCATCCAGTTTTGGCAGCGAGTTTAATAAACCGCGGGTATAGGGGTGGGCCGGTGAGTTGATCACCTGACGCACGGTGCCGGTCTCAACCAGGTTACCCAGATACATGACCGCAACCCGATCGACGGTTTGCGCAATAACACCGAGATCGTGGGTGATAAACAGGATCGACATATGAAACTCTTCGACCAGGTCACGCATCAGTTCGATCACCTGCGCCTGAATCGTGACATCGAGCGCGGTAGTCGGCTCGTCAGCGATCAACAATTTGGGTTTGGTCGATAATGCCATTGCGATCATCGCGCGCTGGCGCATACCACCGGAAAATTCGAAAGCGTACTGACCGAAACGTTGTGACGGTTCCGGAATACCAACTCGGGTTAGCATTTCTATGGAAATTTCTTTCGCCTCGCGCGCAGTCATGTCGGAATGGATCATTAATTGCTCGACCATTTGATCGCCAATCGTAAGCGCAGGTGCGAAACTTGCCATAGGCTCCTGAAAAATCATCGAGATCGCACCGCCACGAATAACTTTCTGATCTCTGGCGCGTCTCATTCCTATTACATCAATTTCCTGATCATCAACGTTAAGCGTTATTTTGCTATTTTCACCGTAGACTGAATTATCAGGATTAAGCATCATTAACGACTTCGCAGTTACCGACTTGCCGGAGCCACTTTCCCCCACCAGGCCGAGAATCTCTCCGGGTGCAATATCGAATGAGACATTATTAACCGCCGTAACCAAACCTTCATCGGTTTTAAATTGTAGCGTTAAGTCTTTTACCGAAATCAGTGGCTTCGTCATTTTTTGGTATCTGCATAAGGATCGGCGGCATCACGCAACCCGTCGCCGACAAACACGAAAGCCAGCACCAGCACGATAAAGAAAATAACCGGAATGAAATACCACTGGTAATTCAGCAGCACATCCGCGTTGGTCACGTTTTGCAGCATGGTGCCGAGTGAATTGACCGGATCTTTCAAACCAAGACCGATAAAGCTGAGCGCGGTTTCGGACAGCACCATATACGGGAATGAAATGATCAAATCGACGATGATGTAACTGGTAAAACTCGGCAACAGGTGGCGTCGGATAACATGACCTGCGCTTGCGCCGCACAACTGTGCCGCAAGCACATATTCCTGGTTACGTTCGGTCAGCAAATGGGTTCGAACCCGTCTTGCCAGTGTTGGCCAACCCACAAATCCAAGGATCATAGAGATGAATAAAAACCGGGTCTCCGAATCCCAGGTAGCGGGAATGAATGCGGCCAGTACCATAAATAATGGAATGGTTGGAATGGTTCGGACTGTATCCGTCATCATCTGCAACACGGAGTCGATCCAGCCACCGTAATAACCCGAAATGCCACCGATTATCAATGCCAGAACAAAAGCAATAAAGACCCCGATCGTACCTACTGCAAGCGAGGTGTTTATTGCATGCAGCGTTCGGGAGTAGATGTCCTTACCAGTAGAATCCGTGCCGAAGATATGTATCTTGCCCTCATCGACGCCGAACAAATGAGTGGTGAAGTTCATACCCAGGAGTTTATATTTGTCACCCTGCGGGAAGAAAACAACATAACGGCGGCCATCTAGACTGGTGTCGGTCTCGGTAACCCAGCGAAAGTTTGTCGCAATCGAGCGCGATCGTTTGAAGGTATAGATAAAGGGTCGCACCGAACAGCCGTTGTCATCACAGAAACTGGGGACATTCGGTGCACCGTTGAGATAGTCTACATTGCGTCCGTCAATCGTCGGGTTATAGGGCGTCAGGAAGGGTGCGAAAAATCCTGACAGGATTAATACAATGAGAACGCCGGCACCGACCATGGCGGCTTTTTGTTTTTTGAACCGGGTCCAGATCAGTTGGCCCTGTCCGGCGGTGAAGTACGCCTCTTTGGCTTTCTGGTCTACATTTGCATCGGTTTCTTCAATGGTTGCTGTTTCTGTCATGTCGCTTACCCCACTATACTGCGACGAACGCGCGGGTCGGTTAACGCCAGGATAATATCGGTAATAAAATTAATAGTAATAATACTGGCGGTCAGCAAAAAAATTATCGCACCCGCTAACTGCTGATCGTTGGAGGCCGCCAGAGCGTCGTACAACAGGGACCCGGCCTCGGTGAGGACCAAAATTAGCGCTACGATCGGTAGTTCGTTAAAGATTCGGTTTAAATCAAACCCGAGCGAGTTGATGATGGGCCCGAGGGAATGCCGAGCGGGATAGCGCCACAGCAGTTTTCCTCCGCTAACGCCGCGTGCGGAGGCGGCCAACACGTACAATTTTCCAACCTCGTCGGACATCAGCGCACGCACGGTTTGAATCGCAAATGCAGTTGCCGACCAGGCCAGAATAAATACCGGCAACCAGGCTCGCGAGAGGAAATCCATAAAACGTTCATAAGACCAGGCCGCATCACGAAATTCTTTAGAAAACAATCCGGTCAGGGTGTCGCCGAAATATATCGTCGAAAACAGCATAATCATCAGTGCCAGTAAAAAATTTGGCAAAGCCAGACCGAGATAACTGACCAGTCGGAGGCTGTTGTTTAATGTTGCACTTTTTGACGTAGCCGAAATAATCCCGACCGGGATAGCGATCAGGTAAGCGACCAGTAATGCGGCAAGGCAGATGCCGAGGCTCAACCAGAATTTCTGGCCCAGAAGCTCGCTGATGTTAAGGCGTAAGATGCAACTGTCACCGAACTCACCTTGAAAAGCGTTGACAATCCATTTCCCCCAGCGCACCAGGTAAGGCTTGTCGAGACCCAGTCGAACACGTTCCGCATCAATGTCGGCAATCGTTATTGCCGAGCCCTGGGAACTTTTGAAAGCGAGGTAGCGTTCTGCACAGTCACCCGGCACAAGTTCCATCAAACTGAAAACAATCAGAGAGACCAGAATCAGCGTCAATATCGCTAAAAAGAAACGTGTGATTACGAAACGGGCGAATAGCATTCTCTTTCTGCGCTCCTACCTATTTTGTTGCCGAATGGAGTCTGGTCGACCCGCCCGAGTAAAAATAAAATTCATCCCTGAGTAAAATTTATCCCTGAGTAAAATCATCAATCTCAGTTGTCCGCGGGCATTCAACTAATGTCCGCCCGCGGACTACCTATTTCTAAAACTTACTCGTCAAGGTACCACTGAGGACCACGATACGGATAAGACCTGTAGTAGGCATACGATGCCGTCTTATACTCGGGAAAGTTTTTCACGGTATTGCTGTTATAAATCGGTGACGACGACTTCACAGTACCGATGAAGAGCAGGTTTTCGGTCATGGTTTTTACCAGCTTTTGACCCAGTCGATTCGATTCAGCAGAGCCTGCTGTCTCACCTTGAAAGGCGCTGATATCTTCCATCATCTCATAGGCATACGCAGGTGGTTTCACACCTGAAGCGCCATCCGAGTCCAGATATTCGCCCCAGAGCATGGCTGTTCTCTGGTTGAAATAGTTGTCGTAAGGCGGAATGAAAATCTCGGAAATACCCAGGATGACAGCCAATGGTTGACCTTTTAAGTACATGGTGACATCGAGCTGGTTGGATGACATGGCCGAACGAAATTCATCCGTGGTGACTTCCTTAACCGAATTGTTGATGCCCACGGCAGCCCAGTGCTGACCAATCAGTTCGACCTGCTTGATCGACATTGACTGAGTCGCGACCTGAAGATTCAGTACCAGCGGACTGCCATCAAGCAAGTCGCGCCAGCCGTCCCCGTCAACGTCTTTCATTCCCATTTCGTCCAGCAGCTTGTTAGCTAACTTGGGATCAAATTGGGCGTAATACTGGGTCCACTTCGGGTCGACAAACGACGGGGTCGGAGAGAAGCCGATATATTGCTGGGTAGTACCCGTACCGAAGAACACAACTTCGTTAATTTCATCACGGTTGATGGCTACAGACATCGCCTGGCGAAACCTCAGATCACCGAAAACCTTACGCTTTTCCAGGTCTTCAGAAGTCACGTTAAAGGCAAAGGTTGACATGGCGACTTCGGGTTTCAATCTCACCGTGAAGTTGCTTTTTTCCTGATTTTCCAGCAGCACCGGAGCATAATCGAGATTCAATGCCTGGGCTTTAAAAGAGACTTCGCCATTCATCAGCTTGAGCAAACGAACTTCGGCGTTGCCAATAAATACCTCATCCTGCTCATTGATGTAGGGTAGCTGGTTACCGGCAGTATCGACCATATAGAAATAAGGATTGGCAACAAAGTGACGACCCTCGGTGCTTTCCGCAATGACAATATGGCTTTCCAGGGTGGGTGCCGCGTGCAATGGCAAAATATCAAGTTTGTCAGAGTTGGTCAGCATCGGAGTCGGTGTGTCCATCCAGTCAGAGCTGCCGTAGTAGGCGGCAATGGCTGCATAGCCGTTTTCGAAACCCAGTTTTTGCGCATTGGCATCGGCATCCGGATTAACCGCTGGATGCCACTGGCCGAGAAAATGCTTGGGCTGGAAGGCCTGTGCATAATGGTTGGCGAAATGTGACAGCAGGCCGGGTTTTGGAGAAGGCAGGTTGAAACGCACCGTTTGCGCGTCGATAACATCGACCGTCATCGGCTTACCGCCTACCAGGACATAATCTTTAGGCTTTTCTCGCACATTCGTGTCGATCGCCAGGTTTTCATACCAGAACTCGACGTCTTCCGCGGTGAAAAGCGCGCCGTCCGACCATCTTTGGCCTTTGCGCAAGAAGAATGTCAGTTGGGTAAAGTCATCATTCCACTCCCAGCCTTTGGCGACGTTTGGCACGATGGTTTCGAGATCGTCCGAGTAACGCACCAGGTTGACGTGACGAACCGCCATTATGTCTGATGTGCCTGATTCGGTCGCATTTGACAGCATATCGAAGGTGCCGCCGTATTTACCAATCGAATCGTAAGGTGCGACCACCAGTGGCTCGTCAGGCAGGCGATCAGCTAGCGGCGGCAGTTTCGGATTGCCGTAAATCATGCCATTCAATTTTGCAATATCGGGGTTCTGGGAAAATTCCATCGTACAGCCAGCAATTTTTTCAAATTCTGCCTGTTCGTATTGCTGTGGAAAGGCACCGGCTGCGACGCCCTGCATATCGGCAACAGTAATTGCCGGGCATGGTGCTGCCACCACGGTACCCGCCAGGGTCATCAGGCCAATAGCCGTGATTAGTTGTAGTTTTCTCATTGAGTTGTGCCCTCGCAAGCGCTCTGTATTATTGGTATATACCCACCGTCTTACGCGGTGGAGTTGTGTAAAACTAACCTACCTCAGCACAATAATCAAATATCTATCGTGGCATTATCAATTAATGCGCTGATGTGTTTCATTTGTATGACAAAGTGATAAAACAGTTCTTTCGTATCGAGGCACTCTTAAACTATTGAACTAACAAGCTTTTTACAATAATTCAATCCAGTGTCGAACCACTACCGGACTGCCCCGAGAGAGCTGAATCTGACAACCGATGTTAGCACTGACAATCACTTCGGGATCGTCGATCATAAGGGCCTGTAGTTTATTTTCACGTAACTGATCTGACAGTACCGGTTGTAACATCGAGTAGGTGCCGGCAGACCCGCAACATAAATGGGCATCTTTTACCCGACAGATTTCATGACCCGCCAGCTTGAGCAATCGCTCGATTCGCTGATTGATTCCAAGACCATGTTGCAAGGTACAGGGGGTATGTACTGCGACCCGCTTTGACGAATGCTCAGATCGGCTGATTTGATCCTGCTCAGTCTCAATCAATTCGACCAGATCGCAGCTTAGCTGGCTGATCCTTTGCGCTTTTTCAGCGTAGTGTGGATCGTCAGCCAGTAGTCGCCCAAAATCGCGGATTGTGACACCACAACCACTTGCGCTAATGACGATGGCTTCAATGCCCGCGTCAACATACGGCCACCAGATATCAATGAGATGCTTTGCCTGACGCAGGCCGAAGGCTTGCTCTGAAGTATGCATTGCAGCCGAACCGCAACAATGCTGCGCGGAAATCCGAATGACTTCGATTCCAAAACGATCCAGTAAATTGACGGCACAGGCATTGGTATTTGGTGCCAGGCCTGGTTGCACGCAGCCTTCGAGCATCAATACCTTGCGTTGATGCGATCGCTTGCTTCGCTTTACAGCTTGCTGGCGCACGGGGATCAGTTGCTTCATTTTTGGCGGAAGCAATACTGAAAATACCTGCGCCACGCGCAGACAGGATGTAAACAGCCACCCACAATTGATAAAGCGCACAATAGCCTTGCGAACCAATTTGTCACGCCAGGAACGTGGCAGTTCCTGCTCAATCGCGGTACGACCGATTTCCAGCAATTGGCTGTAATTAACACCCGAGGGACAGGTGGTTTCACAGGAGCGACAGGTCAAACAACGATCCAGGTGTCGCAACATATCAGCATTAGGGGCAACGCCTTCGAAAAACTGTTTCATCTGGTAAATGCGCCCGCGAGGACCGTCGAGTTCATCGCCCCGCAACTGGTAGGTGGGACAGGTCGCGTTGCAGAAACCGCAGTGAACACATTTACGCAAAATCGATTCGACAATGGCGCCATCACGGGTTTTCTGAAATCGCGGATCAAGATTAGTTTGCACCACTACATCCCTGAATAAATCCGACCGCGGTTGAAAATTCCAGCCGGATCGAAACTCGATTTGATTTGGCGCTGCAATTTGAGCATTGCCGCGGGCAATGGATGAAACACCGATACGCTGGCCGGATGGCGTCGATAGGCGCAAACACTGCCTCCCAGAATTTCTACCTGCTGGCGTAGCGCGGAAATATCAGCCGCACCGCTCAGCCACCGCCGGGCACCACCCCACTCGATCAACTGTGGACTATCGACCCCGATATCCGGGGTAGTAGAGGGCACTGCAACCCGGCTCAGAGGGCTATCTGCGTCAAAGAATTGATGTTGCTGTTCGCGAATTGCCTGCCAGTCGAAAACAGTCTCTTCACCTCCAAGCCGTGACACAGCTTCGCGTACTCCTTGCTCAGTTCCGGAAAGTCGAAGCTGGCTTTGACCACCGACCCAGATCGAAGCGGTAATGGGATATGGTCTGCTGCCGAGTTCATTTATCCAGCGAATATGCCGCGCAGGATCGGCGTGTTCAAACGAAAGCGTTTGCTCGAATTCACAAATCGGAATGACCTTGATCGACGCCTCCAGAATAACTCCCAACGTACCGAGCGATCCGACCATAAGTCTTGAAACATCGAATCCGGCAACATTCTTGATCACCTTACCGCCAAACTTCTGTATTTCGCCGCGCCCGTTGATCATTTTTACTCCCAGCACAAAATCGCGGACGCTGCCGGCAAAGGCCCGACGGGGTCCGGCTAGACCACTGGCGATCATGCCACCGATGGTCGCCTGCTGGTTAAAATCGGGGGGTTCGAAACCAAACATCTGCCCGTTTTGCGCGAGCAGGGCCTGCACCTGGTGCAGTTTGCACCCGGCGCGCAAGCTGATGACAAGCTCGGCCGGATCATATTCAATAACGCCGCTGTGCCCGCCCACTTC
>QIJI01000159.1 GCA_003231795.1 Gammaproteobacteria bacterium | reverse complement strand
GGGTCACTACAGTTGCAACAACACGCCACCGCATTAGAAATAAATAGCCAACTCGACGCAGACACCTGGAAAGAATACTTTAAGTTTGCCTTTGTCCGTAATCCCTGGGAGATGCTGGTAACTGAATTCATTTCGCAACAAAGCGAGTTTTCGAGTTTTAAAACCGGCTCTTCCGACCAGCACGGCATTGAAAGTAAATTCGAAGATTATCTCCTTGCATCAGATCTAACGAGGCGTAGTTTTAGTAAATCCCTTTGTGCCGACAATGGAGATCTCATGGTTGATTTTGTCGGCAAATATGAATCTCTGGAACAGGATCTGAAACAGGTCTTTAATCGGCTCGGCCTTCCTGATGTGGATCTTGCTCCCGATGTTTTTCGACCTGCGATCAGTTACCCGGACTATTACAATTTTTTAACCAGGGATCTGGTAGAAGAAAGCTTTCAAACCGACATTAACAGATTCGAATATCAATTTGGCAGTCCAGATTCAAATATGGGGCTCGCGACTAACCGGCGCAATGCCCCGGACCACTTGATCACACATTTTAGTCACCATAAAGCCGGGACAGTCTGGTTTCAGCGAATCTTGAAAAAACTTGCTGAAAGGCTCGGATGGAAATTTCAATCCAGTTTTCAGCAAGACCTTGAATCGGATACACAAATCTTTATGCAGGAGAACAGTTTGGTTGAAGTTCATCTGCTACCTGATTATCGGGGTTCTCATGTTATCCGAGACCCACGAGACATAGTCGTGTCAGGGTATTTTTATCACCTTTGGTGCGAGGAACAATGGTGTCTGGAAAAGAGAGAGAAATTCGATGGTCGCTGTTATCAGGAGATGCTCAACTCGGTGTCGTTTGAACAGGGTATCGAAATGGAAATCGAGAATTGCAAAGCGACTTTCACTCGCATGCTGCATTGGGATTATCAAAACTCGAATCTGATTGAAGTACGTTTCGAAGATATGCTCAAGGATCAATACGCAACTTTTCAGGCCGTTTTTAAAAAATATGGCTTGTCTTCAAATCAGGTCGATATCGGGCTGTCTGTCGTTGAGCAGTGTGATTTTGAACGCGCGACGGGACGAAAAAAAGGCCAGGAAGCTCAGAATAGCCACCTCAGGAAAGGCATTTCCGGTGACTGGAAAAATCATTTCACGCAAGCGCATAAAGAGTATTTTAATGCCCTTTATCCTGATCTCCTCAAAAGGCTTGGTTACGAGGACGTTGACAATTGGTGAATGCAGTAAGAGGTAAACTGCCCCAAATAGGGACAGGTGGTTAGCTCATACAGATAGCGATATCGAAGAGTTTTTGGCAATAAAAAGCCCCTTAAAACAGGGGCTTAAAATTAAAAAATTGGTCGGAGAGGCAAGATTCGAACTTGCGACCCCCTGACCCCGAGACAGGTGCGCTACCAGGCTGCGCCACACTCCGACCGAGGTGCCGATTCTACAGCAGGTCAACAACCACCAACAAGTCCCGTGCATGAACCGAAAGATATTATTGTGTAATAGCCCAAATCATCTTGCCGAGCCTGACCGATACATCGGACCGCAGGCTGCAATGACGCAAGGTTTACGGATTATTTTGACTGTCGCTGAAAAACTGCCAGATCACGTCACTGGCATGAATATCCATATTCACGCGTCCGGCAATCCCGGGCGGAATGAAATCAGGCTTGCCGGGCCAGTTATGCCCTCCTCCGACTATCGCAAACAGCACCACTTGAGCATTACCTTCGCATTCACTGGAAGTGAATATTTTGACATGGGTGCCGGGTGAATTCCCGCGCGGCAGGAGCTCCTTGCTGTTGACATCGGGCCCGCAGCGATTACGCGCGACCCAGAATTTAACCGAATTCATCACCGACATGGTCACCAGTTGCTGATTACCGTCGGCATCTTTTACACCTAAACCCTGCCACGGCACTTTTTCGTCTGCGGTACCGTGCATATAAAGCATATTTACCGCTGGATCGCTTTTACATTCAACCGGCATTGCCGCATATCCAGCGGCTGCGACCGAGGCAAATCCGGCAAAGACTTCCGGCGCGTAACACGCCAAACGCTGCACCATGAACCCACCATTGGAAATGCCGGTAACATAGATTCGACCAGGATCAACATTATGCTTTTGTTTAAGCAACTCGATGAGCCTGAGTATAAAACCGGAGTCATTCGGATAGGCCGGGTGACCCGAAATACCGTGCAGGTAATTCCACTGCCGATCAAGACCGTCAGGATAGGCAACGATGAAACCATAATGCTCGGCGCGTAGATTAAACTCAGTCAATTCAGCCATTCTTAACCCGCTGCTGTTGCGACCATGCAATGCAATCAGCAAAGCCGGCGAATCACCAGCACTAACCGACGACGGAATAAAAAGTTGAGCCGTTCGTTCAACTCCACCATACTGAAAAGTCATCTGAACACGATCAGCATTGGCAACCGATGGCGCGAATACCGCAATCACCAGAACAATCAGGTAATTGATTTTCATAAGCCCCAGATCAGACACCGATCACTAGCCAAAGGATTCAACCCGTTCACCAATTCGGCTTTCATCGGGACTAATCCCGAGGCCAGGTCCGGTCGGTAAATTAAAATAACCACGATCAATATTGATTCCGTTTTCCGGGTCATAATTTTCTTCGATGTAACTACCCGATGTCCACACGGCTTCGAGCAATCGAGGTTCAACGGTGGCAGCAATATGTAAAACCGCCGCAGCGACTATATCGCCACCCCAGGTATCTTCGCAGGTATGCGGCATGGAACGCGCCGCACATACGTCCCGCACGGTAGCCATCGCATTCAATCCCCCGAACCGGGTCATTTTGAGTCCAAAGCCATCGCATACCCCCATCGCAATTGCGCGTAACACGTCGTTCAGGTTTTCAGCGTTTTCATCGATGATGATCGGGTGAGATATCTGATGACGTATCGAGGCCACTTCTTCCATCGTATTGCAGGGCTGCTCAAAAGCAAACGGAATGTCGCGACAGGCCAGACTCATGCGCATCGCATCACTTGCGGTCATCCCGCGGTTGGTATCGACGATCATCTGTGCCTTGCCGCCGATTTTTTCCCAAACCTTCTTCGCCACGGCGATATCGATATTGACGTCCCGACCTCCTACTTTCACCTGAATTCGACGATAACCCTGCGCCACCTTATCGGCCGACAGCTCGGCAATTTCTTCGGGACTGCCGATACCGGTGGCGTAGTAACCGGGCAGGCGTTCCTGCTCAGCTCCACCCAGCAGATCGCAGACTCTTACCCCATAATGTTTTCCGATCATATCCATCAGTGCGACATCGATCGCGGCTTTGGCATAGTTATGCCCGGTTAACAGGCCATCCCTATTTCGACTCAGTAGTAGCGGCGCCAGCGCCGACTCTCCGATCAGGCCTGGAGCCATTTCGGCAATCGCAGCCCGTGCACCCGAAGCATGTTGAGGCTGATACACCGGTCCTAATGGAGCAACTTCGCCCCACCCGACGATACCGTTGTCAGAAACCATTTTGACAATAGTTGTTTGAACGCTATGCAAGGTAACTCTCGACATCGTGTAGGGGCCGCCAACAATAGGCAGATCTTTTTGGTAAATGTGGATTTCGCTGATACGCATATTGCTATTTACCCTGGCAGACTCTAGTGGGGAAGATTGAATCGAATTCGGGAAAGACTAAACACAGCTATCACGCTTGTCTAGAAGTCTGTAATTTCAATGAACTCAATCAGCGATTTCGTGTCAATAGGATCAAGCCTGAAGGGAATTCATGATGACTCAATTACAGCTTCGTTCAATGCCGGTCCTGCTGATATTTTCTGTTATTTTTATCGCCGGATGCGCTACCAAAAAATATGCAGTCGTACCACCGGTAAACACGGCCTATAACCTGCAGGTTAACCAGCCTTTCGAGCAGCTACCCAACTACACCCGAATCTACTTTCAGGGCGGAGACCGGATAATACAGGGCAATCTTGATCGCTGGGATACTTATTGTCGCTTGCATGTTTTCAACAGGGATCGGCAGGCTGATTATCTGACCTCGGTTGAAAAGGGTATTTTTGACATAGCCAAAGTCAGTAGCTACCGTCAGTCTTCCGACACCGTCAGTGGATGGAATATTTACGCCTCGAACACGACCGGGATCGGAATCGGAATCGGAATCGGAATCGGATCGAATTTGCGACAATTTGACCCGCCGAGTTATTATCTTTATCGGGTCGAACTTACGCTCGATTCTGCCGATCAACCCGACGTTCAGACCTTGATCTGTTCAAGAAAATGGGCTACCCGGGGCAACTACTATCCTGACCTGGCGGAAATTCGCGCCGCCCTCGGTGATATCATTGAATTGAAGATGTCCGGAAGTTAACCAGCCCAACCAATTCCTCGAACCAGGGCCAATTCTGGATCGCGGCATTGTTCACCACCAGATAGATATTGCGTTCGAATTCCGGTGCTCCGCCGACTGGAAACAGCCGGCCCTGCTCGACATCCTGCTCGACCAGCCGCCAGGGCAGATAACCCGAGCCCCCGTGTTTCAGCAGGTATTGCCTGGCCCAGACCGATGACCCGAAGGTCACGGTAGGGGTATCGCCATCCGGATAACCAAGCGCGTGCAGGCGCCTGAAAGTTTCGCCGCAATCAACATAGACATATTCGGGGTCCCAACGCATTCTATCTCGAGGCCGGGTTGCCACCTGCAATAACCGGTCTGAATCGAGGCGATATTCGATCATGTTGTCACGCGCCGAGGGAGAATAGCCAAGCGCTGCATCGATGAGTCCGCTTCCCAGCCAGCGTTCGAGTTGCTGATCGCCCGTCCAGGACGATATGGCAACTTCAGGGTGCTTTTCATGCAAATACTCGAAAATCCGTTCGCCCAGCCCCGGCCACAAATCGGAATCACAGCCCAGGTTAAAAGTGGTATCAATATCGGCCGGCAATGCGGTTTCCTGGCGCGCCTGGCGCCAGGTATCCATCATCAATTGTGCATAGCGATGAAAACGAAAACCCGCTGACGTCATCTCGGTACCGGATTTACGTCGATGAAACAACGTTTGGCCAAGCTCTGCCTCAAGATTGTTGAGACGGGTAGTTACTGTCGATTGGGTGACATGCAACCGGTCGGCAGCCCGATTGAGCTGGCCGGCCTCGGCAATAGCGAGAAAGGTACTGAATACAGAAAGATTCATCATTAAAAGCGCCCTTTAATTCGATTTTATCGAATATAATCCCGCAAATATTTCATTAGTCAAATTTTAGTGGCTATTAGACAATAGCGCCCAACTCAAGCAGACAATTTGATCATCATGGATTTCAGCATTCAACTTTCGGCTTACTACCCCGACAAATCATATGGTGGCGAGCGTGTCTACCAGGACATGCTGGAACAGGCGCGTTGTGCCGATGAATTGGGTTACGAATCGGTAGCCATCACCGAACACCACCTGATCAACATCCTGATGATGCCGGCCCCGCTGCAATTTGCAGTTAAAATCGCAAGCCAGACCCGCAACATAAAAATTATCACTGCGGTGTGTGTGTTACCGCTACACGATATGCGGGTTCTGGCCGGTGAACTCGTTTGCGCTGATATATTTACCGATAGTCGCCTCATGCTTGGTGTCGGTCGAGGGGCCTTTGGCTTCGAAATGGACAGATTGGGAGTACCGCTCGATACCAGCCGGGAGAAATTCGATGAATCCCTGGATGTATTGCAAGCGCTGCTAACCGAAGAAGAGGTATCCTGGGACGGAAAATATTACCAGTTCGAACCACTTACGATCATGCCGCGCCCGGTTAGTGATATCCCGATCATGATGGCGGTACTGGTACCCGAAGCTATTTACCATTGCACCCGGCGCGGGTTCCACATTCAGACCACCCCGCTTTCGGGAGACCATCAGCATATGCTGGATCAGGTCAATGCGTTCAATCGGGGTAAAGAAGAACTGGGCGAAGCCGGTGCACACCAGACCCTTTCCCTGTCACGGGTTACTTTCCTCTCGCATGACGATGCCGATCGCAAACGCAAAATCCAGATGGCACATGATTACTACGGTCGATTCGATAATGTCTTTAGCGGACCCGGTATCGTTGAAAGCGGCATGATCAAACCACTAGCGCGAAAAATGACCGTCGAGCAGACTGCTGCGAATCTGACCATATGCACGGCTTCCGAGATGATCGACAAGCTTGCAGCTTATGCCGAAGCGGGTGTTGATCGATTTGTCATGAACATCAATTTCGGAGTCGAGCAATCACAGATACTGGAATCAATTCAATGTTTTGCCGAGCAAGTAATGCCACATTTTACCGACCCGCCCGTTTCGCGGGCTAAAGCATCCTGGAGGTAGGTAATGCCAGCAGTAGAGGTCAGTTATAAGGTTATCGGACAGGGGCCGGCGTTAGTTCTGGTGCATGGCATCGGTGCGCGCCAGACCACCTGGGATGAACTGGTCGACGGGCTTAAAGATAGTTTCACCTGCGTCACTTATGATCTCCGTGGTCATGGCCAGTCGCCGGTTGCAGCAACACCATACACGCTCGAAGATATGGTTTCGGACCTCGAAGCGCTGCGACAGAAACTCGGGCACGAGGCTATTCATGTTGCAGGACATTCACTCGGCGGAATGATAGGTCCCGCCTATGCCCGAGCTTACCCGCAGCACACGCTCAGCGTCGGATTACTCAGCACCGCAGCGGGCCGCAGCGAAGACGATCTGGCCAGGCTCAAAGCGGTCGGTGATGCGATGGAACAACAGGGAATCGTTGAAACCCTCGGTACCTTTGTCGCCCGCTGGTTCACCGATGCGTTTATGGACGCGCACCCTGAATTGGTTGAAGCCCGTCTACAGCAGGTCCGAGATACACCTGACGATGTATTTCTGAGCGTATTCCAGATCTATGCCACTACCGAAATGGCACCCTGGTTACATGAAATCACCTGCCCCTGCCTGGTGTTAACCGGCGAATTCGATGGCGCTTGCAATCCACGCCTGAATCAATTCATTCACGACCAGTTGTCCGATTCGCGCCTGGTTATTCTTGAAGACCTGAAACATGCACTGATGATTGAAGCAAGCGATCGCGTTTTGCCTCATTTGCGAGATTTTCTACTCGAACAGGGCTAGTGCTCTTTCAACATGATAATCTCCGCGGGGTGGAATTTAACAATATAAAAGCAGCGATGTTGGTGGTCATCGCGATGTCGTTGATCACTACCAATGACGCGATCATAAAACATATCACCGAGGTATTTACCATCGGGCAGATCATGTTTCTGCGCGGTGCGGCCATCTGCATTATTTTTGCGCTGGTGATGCGCTTACGCAAACAACCCGTATTCAACCGCCAGACCTTACACCGGTGGAACCTGCTAAGGGCAGTATTCGAGCTCTGCGCGACGCTGTTCTTTCTCACCGGATTGTCGCTACTGCCCATTGCTGTCGCCTCGACGCTGGGTTTTTCGTCACCCATATTCCTCGCGATACTGGCCACACTGGTGTTAAAGGAAAAGGTGGGCATCGATCGCTGGATCGTAATCCTGGTCGGATTTGGCGGTGTGATAATGATCACCAATCCATTTTCGGACTCGGCTTCCTGGGCGGTAATTTTACCGATTATCTGCGCTTTTTTTGTCGCCTTGCGCGATATCGCAATCCGCTACGTGCCGGATGACATTCCGTCATCCCAGGTTGCCTTTACCAACGCGTGGATGGTAATGCTCGGCGGAGGCCTGTATTCGCTCTACCAGGGATGGGGTACTGCCGAGTTGCATTGGTACCTGTGGTTTCCGGTCGTCGGCGCAGTACTCTACAGCAGCTATCTTTTGCTGGTCATCGGTAGTCGGCTGGGTGAACTTTCCTTCATTGGTCCGTTTAAATACATCAGCATATTGATCGCAATGGTATACGGCTACCTGATCTGGGGCGACCAGCCAACCTGGAGTATGATCGGAGGAGCCCTGGTCATTATCATTTCCGGCATTATTCTATTGTCCACTGAAAAAAGAAGAAATCGGTTACAAAACTCGGCTTCCTGAGCTGGCAATTTGTTCAGGCAAACATCAGCAAGACCGGGCAGTTTGGTTAGCTTCGAATGAAGCCGGCCTGGAAATGGGCCAGTGTTATATCCTCGATGGGGCTTGACTTCCACCTCACCGCTCAATCCCGGGTTATTCTGATTTTGTGTTTCTGTGACATGATGCGCTAAAGTATGGCAAGACAGCTTTTATGCTGACACTTGTTCGGCTCCTTCTCAGCTAGGGTAACGCGATGCCATCCGACAATACCGATATCACCATGTCTCTCGATACGGACGAGATCGCGTTAATTCTGTCCGGTGTTAAAATTCTGCAGGACCTCGATTTCGACGTTGTCCGTAACATCGCCGAACACACCAAAATTGAAACCTTTACCGAAGGTGAATTGGTAGTCGAGGCCGGGCAGATGGGAACTCGGATTTACTTCATTTTTGAAGGTCAGGTCGAAGTCCAGATTCCCGGCATCAAAGGCGATAAAAACAGCATCCTGCTGCGCAAGGGTGAAGTTATTGGCGAGATTTCCCTGCTGATTAACTCCACCTACTCCGCAGATATTATTGCACTGGAAGACACGATTGCGTTTTACCTGGACCAGGAACATTTCAAGTTAATGATCGAGCAACATCCGGCGTTTGCCAATGTGATGTCGAATCTGATGACCAATCGCATGGCGCAAAACGGCGGCATTAACAAGGTTGGCAAATACGAACTCAAAGGCAAACTCGGTGAGGGCAATATGGCAACTGTGTTTAACGCCTGGGATCCCGAGCTTGAACGCGAAGTTGCGATGAAAATGCTCAAGTACAAATTGGCCTACGACGACAAGTTTCTGGACCGTTTTGAGCAGGAAGCGAAAACTATCGCCAGTCTGAATCATCCGAATATCGTTCACGTAATGGAAGTCATCGACGATTTTTCTACGCGCTTTATCGTGATGGAAAAACTGCATGGGCTGGATTTGTCCGAGACGCTAAAAGAAAAGGGTGCCTTTTCGCTGGAAGATACGCGCGATATTCTGTCGCAGGTGGCGAGTGCGTTGCAGTATGCGCATAACCACGGTGAGCATGGAATCGTACACCGGGATATCAAACCTTCAAATATCGTCATCGATCCCTATGGCAATATCAAGCTGACCGACTTCGGCATTGCCGGTCCGCCGCAGGACAAGGAAGTCAACATTGAAGGCACGCCATCCTATCTGGCACCCGAGGTGATTAATGGTGATTCGCTCGATGGTCGTGCTGACATTTATGCACTGGGTGTAATGGCGTTCCACATGTTAACCAACAGCCTGCCATTCAGCGCATCTACACTGGCGAAACTGCTAAAAATGCAAGTACAGCAAAAACCACCGGACATTCGTAATGCCTGTCCGGATATCGATGAAAAATTTGCGGAGTTTATTGATAGCGCGCTTTCCAAAGAACCCGATGACAGAATTTCGGACTGGGTCCAGATTCGCAATACGCTGAAGCCACTGGCTGGCGAGTACCATTTGACCCTTGATCCGAACGAACTCGCCGTAACGATTCGTTTTCGCGATACGTCGTATCAGCAATCTGCCAGTTTCATCAATGCGATGCAAAAGCAGTTGCAGGAAGAAGGCATTAATCACGAAATCGAAATGCATCGCGGCAACGACGAAGACGAGTAAACCATCGCTTCAAATACCTTTGCCGTTCGTTATTTCCGAAATATTGCGTCGTGCCGGCGAAAGCCGGTACTCATTATCCAGATTCTCGGAAAGCTGCCGGCAAAGCCCACCGGGGCTTGAGCTGTAGTATATTCCGGGGCGGGGTTTCAAGTACCATATGCGTCTAAACTAGTCCTCTACAGGAATCGAAATAAACGGTACACATAGTTCTTCGCGCCAGAAATTAGCGGGAATTTTAATCCTGGTGATGATCGTCATCACCATTCTGACTGACCTCGAGGTCCTGCCATTTGACTTGAATCCGGTCTGGATTGCGGGAATTTCTGCGTGGTCTGCCGCGGCATTGTTGTCGATCGATACTTCGCGCGTACTGAAAATTCAGGTGACGCTGATTTTACTGTTCGGTACGGCGATGATCATCTATGCCACGCAGCAATCGGCAAGCGTGGACCTGGACTCACTCATCAATGCCAACACCGGCTTGCTAACCATGATTGCGTCAGTCGGGTTCTTGCGACTGGTAGTCATTGCGGAAACCGAGCAGGCCGAAGCGCTGCCGATCGGTAAAACCGCTTTTTTGAAAACCATCATCGGGCTTAATATTTCGAGTTCCTTTATCAATATTTCGGCGCCCATACTGATCTGTGATCGAATTCATCAGCAGAGCCCGATTCAACGTTTCAGCGCACAGACTTTTACCCGGATCTTTAGTGGCGTATCCAGTTGGTCGCCTTTTTTTGCTGCGATGGCGGTGGTGCTGACCTATGTCAACGGTGCCAGTTTGATCTGGATAATCATCGCCGG
>QIJI01000456.1 GCA_003231795.1 Gammaproteobacteria bacterium | reverse complement strand
TGATTGATGCAGGTACCGGCTTGGGCGATCTTCCGCTTAACCAGATGACCGGTATCCGTCATATTTTTCTGACCCATTCGCATATGGATCATGTAGTCGGTTTGCCGTTACTTGCCGACAGTATGTTCGGGGTTCATGACGAACCGATTATGGTTCACGCCCAGGAACAAACGATCGAAGCGATCAAGGCGCATATTTTTAACTGGGTTATCTGGCCCGACTTTTCCGAACTGCCTACCAAGGAAAATCCTTCGGTTCATTTCAAGGTGATGAAGCCGGGTGACAAGGTAACTATTCGTGCGCGTGAAATTGAAATGATCCCGGTTAACCATACGGTCCCCGGGGTAGGTTATGTTGTATCTACCAAACGCGCCAATGTCGCGTTCAGCGGAGATACGACTACGAATGACAGCTTGTGGTCGGTGTTAAACAGTTATGAAAATATCGATCTGCTTTTCGTTGAGTCCGCGTTCTCCAATAGTGATAAAGAAATCAGCAAAATTTCGAAGCACTATTGCCCCGAGTTACTGGGTGAAGATATTGTAAAAATGAAACATCGCCCCGATATCTGGCTAACCCATTTTAAGCCGGGTGAAGAAGAGTTGATTTACCAGGAATGTGTCGATGCAATGCCGGATTTCAAGGTGAGTCATTTGAAAGGCGGCGAAGTATTTAAATTCTGACCTGATTTGTGAAATTTCCGGGCTGGGCCGCATTTCTCACCACCTTTCGTAGCGAGGCGGCGATAGGTGGTATCCCGCATGACTTTCGCGACCGAAGAGAGCGCAGGCATAGTCGACACTCTGTCGAGCTCTCTGACCGAGCTAAAGTTATGCGGGGTGCCGCATAGCGTCGTCGTAGTAGATAAGATGGTGAGAAATGCGGACCATGCACTGTTATAATTACTTTTTTGTTGGCTCGACTCCATAATGTTTGAAAATCTAACCGATCGATTATCCGCCACGCTGAAAAATCTGCGCGGTCAGGGACGCCTGAGCGAAGACAATATCAGTGAAAGTCTGCGTGAAGTTCGGCTTGCATTGCTTGAGGCGGATGTGGCTCTGCCCGTGGTCAAGGAATTCATCGAGCGTGTGCGGGTCAGTGCTCTCGGGCAGGAAGTCATCAAAAGTCTTTCCCCCGGGCAGGCGCTGATCAAGATCGTTAACGATGAACTCGTCTCCATTATGGGTGATGCCCATGATGCCCTCGATCTCGATCACAAACCCCCGGTTGTCGTATTAATGGCCGGACTGCAGGGTGTGGGTAAAACTACCACAGTTGCAAAGCTGGCGCGGCGCCTGATCGAAACCGATAAAAAATCGGTTATGGTCGCCAGTGCAGACGTTTATCGACCAGCCGCAATCGAGCAACTGCAAACTCTGGCTAAAGAAGTAAAGGCAGATTTTTACCCCAGCAATAACCAGCAAAAACCCGTAACGATTGCGCGAGATGCGGTGGCTGCGGCGAAAAAAGCCAGTGCTGATGTATTGATTCTCGATACCGCTGGACGCCTGCATATCGACGATCAGATGATGGACGAAATTCGCGCCATTCATGATGCCGTAAAGCCGACTGAAACCTTGTTTGTGGTTGACAGTATGACGGGTCAGGACGCCGCAAACACCGCCAGGGCATTCGCAGATGCATTGCCCTTGAGTGGCGTAATACTGACTAAGGCAGACGGTGATGCGCGTGGTGGCGCGGCTTTATCGGTAAGGCATATCACCGGCAAGCCGATCAAATTTATCGGTTCAGGCGAAAAAACGGATGCGCTGGAAGCCTTTCACCCGGATCGGATTGCATCGCGAATTCTCGGAATGGGCGATATCTTGTCACTGGTCGAACAGGCTCAGGATAAGGTAGATCACGAAAAGGCGGAAAAACTGGCGCGCAAGGTCAGGAAAGGCAAGGGATTTGATCTCGAGGATTTACGCGACCAGTTTACCCAAATGGAAAATATGGGTGGCCTCGGGAATTTGATCGACAAATTGCCGGGTATGGGTTCGGGGGTCACCCAGGCGATGCAAAATCCGGCTCACGCCAAACAGATGAAACGCATGATCGCTATTATCGACTCGATGACGCCGCAGGAACGACGCAAACCCGAAGTCATCAATGGTTCACGAAAAAGGCGCATGGCACAGGGTTCCGGCACCCAGATACAGGATGTCAATCGTTTGTTGAAGCAGCACAAACAGATGCAGCGCATGATGAAAAAAATGAGCAGTAAGGGTGGTATGCAGAAAATGATGAGAGGCATGAAAGGCAACATGCCTCCTAACTTCCCAATGTAGCTTGCCGGCGGAATGACGGAGCAGTCCTGCTCGAGGATGCCGGAGTAGTCCTGAGCGGGGAGGACGGAGTAGTAGAGCAGGGATGACATGCGGAATACTGATCTCTGGAAATGCCTTTAAAAACAGGCAAAAACACCGTTTTTGGGCTTCCCATTGGAGCTTTTTTAGGTACAATACGCGGTCTTCTGACCCAAGGGTTAGTGGCGCGCTGTTGCCTGTTGGCAACTCGTCTATTTATTTGAGGTTTTTTATGGTTTCTATTCGATTGGCTCGCGGTGGTTCGAAAAAACGCCCGTTTTATCATGTGGTCGTTAGCGACAGTCGTAAACCAAGAGATGGGCGCTACATCGAGCGGGTCGGTTTCTTCAATCCCAGGGCCAGCGGCCAGGAAGAAGAACTACGTCTTGATGATGCACGCATCGAATACTGGGTGTCCCATGGAGCGAAGCCCAGTGAGCGCGTTGCCAGCCTGATCAAGGGAGCACGCAAGGCGGCGGCATAATCCCGATGGCACAACACGATTCTGATTTGATTTGTGTTGGCCATATACTGGGCGCGCAGGGATTGAAAGGCTGGGTAAAGGTTTTTTCGAATACCAGTCCACGCGCAAACATAGTGAATTACAGCCCCTGGTTGGTCGAACAGGACGATAGGCTCAATGCTATCGAAGTCAGTGGGCGTGAACAGGGCAAGCTTATTCTTGCCAGGCTTGACGGCATAGATGACAGGAATCATGCGCAAGCATTGACCGGTTGCAAACTGTTTATAAATGCAAGCCAACTACCCGGGCTGGCGCACGGTGAGTATTACTGGTCAGATTTGATTGGTATGGCGGTGGAATCATTGCAGGCCGAGCCTTTAGGTGTGGTCGAGTCGATGCTGGAAACCGGAGCGGATGATGTAATGGTACTGAAAGGAGAGCGTAAGCGACTGGTACCTTTTGTACTGAATGAAATAGTCAGGACGGTAGATCTCGAAAATCGACGAATGGTCATCGACTGGTCTCCAGATTACTGACATGCGAATTGATGTCATCACGCTGTTTCCTGAATTGGTTGAGCAGGTGACTGGTTACGGAGTAGTTGGCCGGGCTGCAGAACAAAAGTTGCTGCAGTTACATTGCTGGAACCCGCGCGAATTCGCGTTAGACAAGCACCGTACGGTCGATGATCGACCCTATGGTGGTGGTCCAGGAATGTTGATGAAAGTGCAGCCGTTGCAGGATGCGATAAACGCGGTTCGTAAGCAAAATACTGATGCGAAGCTGATATATCTCAGCCCACAGGGTCAATTGCTGGATCAGCAAATACTGGCGCGTCAGGTTCAGCAGGGTTCGGTCATTTTGCTGTGCGGCCGTTATGAGGGAATTGATGAGCGCCTGGTGCAGAAAGAAGTAGACGAAGAATGGTCTATTGGCGACTACGTGATCAGCGGGGGTGAACTCGCAGCGATGGTTTGTATCGATGCGATGGCACGCCTGGTGCCGGGTACCCTCGGCCACGAAGATTCGGCATTGCAGGACTCGTTTAGTGATGGCTTGCTTGATTGCCCGCACTATACGCGACCCGAGGAATACCTTGGTGATCGTGTACCACCAGTGTTGATGAACGGTAACCACCGGGATATCGACAATTGGCGCGATCAGCAGGCGCTGGGTAGAACCTGGCAGCGACGACCTGATTTGCTGGAGCAAATCGAGCTGAACCAGCGACAGCAGAACCTGCTGGATGAATTTATTAGCGAGTTTCAGCGGACTCAAAAACGGTAACAGCTTACCGAGATGAACCTGAATAGAGGTATTGATATGAGCACCATAATTGCACAACTAGAAGCGGAACAGATGAAAACTGATGTTCCTGTGTTTTCTCCCGGTGATACCGTGATCGTACAGGTTCGCGTAAGAGAAGGAACACGTGAGCGTTTACAGGCTTATGAAGGTGTTGTTATTGCCAAACGAAATCGTGGCATTAATTCTGCATTTACAGTGCGCAAAATTTCGCATGGCGAAGGCGTTGAACGGGCATTTCAAACGCATAGTCCGCTCATTGCCGAGATCAAGGTGAAGCGCCGCGGTAAAGTCCGTCGTGCCAAGCTATATTACTTACGAGGCCGTACCGGTAAAGGCGCTCGTATCCGGGAAAAGTTATAGGCGAAAGCCCGGCATATGCTGACTTCCAGGGCGTGGGGCTTTATGCTTTCACGCCTTTTTTATGACCAGAATTCTTAAAACATTTCTTCTACTATCGGCAATTGCTTTTTTGCCGACGGTCGTCGCTGCGGACGAACGTCTGCACCTGCTTAAAAATATTTCTGCGGCCGGCGCGCCTGGGCTGACCCTGAAAATGCTCAACCAGGCGCAGCCCAAAATCGACCAGGATTTGTATGCATGGATATTGTGGGAACAGGAGCGATTCTCGATTTTGTCACAATGGCAACAATGGGACCAACTACTGATTCGAATCGAAGCTTTGCCGTTTGATATCCCGGACCAGTTCAAATCCCAGGCCGCCACTTACAAGGCGCGCGCTTACCTTGAGCAGGGACAGACATTGGCCGCGCGCGAGGTGTTGCGTAAACAACTGTGGCAGCCTGATGCGGGTGAAAACCAGGATTACGAAACCTGGCGGCAACAGATCATCATTTCCTATCTCAAAGAGCAGCGAACCGAAGATGCCCGTATCGCGATGTTACGTTTCGATCAGGATTTCGATAGCCGCGATCTGGACTGGTTGCTATTAAGAGCCCGCGTACTGATCGATTCGAATCGGCACGAACAGGCGGTGCAGATATTGCAGGGGCTTGATGCCTGGCAGGCGAAGGTAACCACCCTGTATGCGCGTTTCCAGCTTGAGCAAATTGATCACAATGAATTATGGCGCATCGTCAATAAGACAGGACAAAATAAAAAGGCAAGCCCGCAGGAACGAGCCAGCTTCTGGGCACTGGGATATATTGCCTCGCGCCGGATGTCTCCGGTGGATCGTGTGGTTGCGCTGGAATCGCTGTTTCGCCGCGGGGTAGAGTCGCCCCTTGAATTGTTCCAGATACCGGCCGACCGGTTATGGCAGGCCTACCTTGAATACGCGGAGCTGGTCGGTAATCGCTCTGAACTGTTACTTGGCGAAGATGAAAAATGGCTGCAACTCGCCGATAACGCCAGTAAAGTCACTCCGATAAAGTCCAGATCCCTGTACGCAATGCTGATTTTGAAAACAACTGATGCAGAGGTCAGTAACCGGGCTGCCAGCGGCTACATGCAGACATTCGACGAGTTTGACGAGGCCGAGCGTAACTTGCTGGAAAACCTGTTTAATCGGAGTGAAACTTTTTCCAGTGCGCGCAAGATTCCACCCGAAATTCGTTATCAACTGGTTGATCTGGCGTTAAAGTCGGCCGATATCGAAGAAGCTACCCGTCTAATGTCGGGCTTGACAACTATTCCGGAAGGCGCCAGTCGGCTTGACTGGCAGTTGCGTCAATCGCGCGTACTGGTGCTCGGCGGGCGTTATCAGGAAGGCAATCAGGTTTTACAGAATTTAATTGCCGACTATCAACAGCCACAGGTTGCACATACCGACCGGATCCTGCAGGTCTTGTTTGATTTGCAAACCGTCGATCTGCATCAGCAGGCAATCGATCATTTTAATCAACTGTTAAAACTTGAAATCGAATCCAAGCAACGGCGCGAAATACTTTACTGGATTGCAGATTCGTATCGAGGCCTGGAAAAATATGACCAGGCGGCGTTGCTCTACCTGCAGTCTGCGATGCTGCCAGCACCCGATTCAATGGATCCCTGGGCCCAGACCGCACGCTTTAGTGCTGCCGAAAGTTTGCAATTGGCAGGATTGACCGATGATGCGCGCAGGATTTATACGGAACTGCTGGACATCGCCGGCGACGTGGCGAGACGCTCGGTTCTGAGTCACAAGATTCAGCAATTGTGGCTGAATCAGCGTGCGCTTGATTCGGACGGTAATTAAATTCATATTGAAACAGCACTTGGTTGTTCGACCACTAAAACCCTTTTACCGGCCAATCCTGGGCCAGTTTCCCTTGAAACCTTACTACTTATCCGCATATTAGGCGGGTAAAACAAACATTTTGGAGAACGCTAGATATGACTGTGGCCGCTAACGCTGAAACTCGTGGTTTTGAGACCGAGGTTAACCAGTTACTGGATCTGATGATCCATTCGCTCTACTCGAACAAGGATATCTTCCTGCGCGAACTGATATCGAATGCATCGGATGCCTGCGATCGATTACGCTTTAGCGCCGTGTCAGATGCCAAGCTCTATGAAGAAGATATAAATCTCAAAATCAAAATTGGTTACGACAAAGACAATCGTACTATCACCATAAGCGACAATGGTATTGGAATGAGCCGTGACGAAGTTGTCGATCATATCGGTACTATCGCCAAGTCGGGAACGCGTTCCTTTCTCGACTCGATCACCGGTGACGACAAAAGTGATGCCAAGCTGATCGGTCAGTTCGGGGTCGGATTTTACTCATCTTTCATCGTCGCAGAAGAAGTGACTTTACGCACCCGTAAAGCCGGGGAAGCGACTGATAACGGGGTTCAATGGGTCTCGAAAGGCAAGGGTGAATATGACATTTCATCGATAGAAAAACCACTTCGTGGTACCGAGGTCACGCTTCGGCTGCGCGAAGGTGAAGATGAATTTCTGAACGACTGGAAATTGCGCTCTTTGATAACCGCCTATTCCGACCACATCGATTTCCCGGTCGTCATGGACAAAACCATCGAGCCCGAGGAAGAAGGTGGTGAAACCCTGATCGAGGAAGAAACGGTCAATCAGGCGTCGGCGTTGTGGATCCGTCCCAAGTCTGAAATCAAGGACGAAGAGTATATCGAATTCTACAAACATATCGCGCATGACTTCGAGGATCCGATCGAATGGAGTCACAATCGTGTTGAAGGAACCACCGAGTACAGCTCGCTGTTATACCTACCTGCGCGCGCGCCATTCGATCTGTATGACCGCGAATCGAGAAACGGTATCAAACTGTACGTGCAGCGGGTTTTCATTATGGAAGATACCGAGAAGTTGATGCCGCGTTATTTGCGTTTTGTACGCGGCCTGATTGACTCCAGTGATTTGCCACTCAATGTTTCCCGGGAAATGTTGCAGGGTAGTAAGGTAATCGACAATATCCGTAACGGTTCGGTGAAAAAGATACTCGGCATGTTGCAGAAAATTGCCAAAAACGATCCGCAGAAATACCAGAAGTTCTGGCAGGAGTTCGGGCGCGTGCTGAAAGAAGGGCCGGCAGAGGATTTTGCCAATCGCGATAAAGTCGGAAAATTACTGCGATTTGCAACCACGCATAGCGATGAGGAAGAGCAGAATGTGTCGCTGGATGACTACATTGGCCGGATGCAGGAAGATCAGGAAAAAATTTACTACATTGCGGCAGATTCGCACTCGGCCGCCAAAAACAGCCCTCATCTTGAAATATTCCGTAAAAAAGGGATCGAAGTTCTGCTGCTGTCAGATCGGGTAGACGAGTGGTTAACCTCACACCTGACGGAGTATGAAGGTAAGAATTTGCAGTCGGTTGCCAAAGGTGAACTTGATCTGGGTAAGGATGAGGAATCCGAAAAGGAACTTGAAGAGAAGACGAAATCCTCCGCGAAACTGATCAAGCGAATGAAAACAGCTCTTGATGACCGGGTGGCAGATGTCCGGGTCACCAATAGGCTGACCGATTCGCCGGCTTGTATCGTAATCAACGAACAGGATATGGCTATGCATATGCAGCGTATTCTGAAAGATGCTGGGCATGAAATGCCCAGCACCAAACCGATCCTCGAAATTAATCCTGACCACCCGATTGTGAAAAAACTGAGTTCGGAAAAATCGAAGAAGAAGTTTACCGACTGGTCTGATATATTATTTGATCAAGCGCTACTGGCCGAAGGTGGTCAACTGGAAGACCCTGCCAGCTTTGTCGCTAAACTCAATAGTATGTTGGTGACCATTGCCAGATAACACGACGATAAGAAAATTTATCCGCCACCCTGCCGATGTGCCGATTCAGGTCACATTGGACTGGGTGGATGATGAAGACGACGAAACAGTCGATCAAACGATCACCAATGTAAGTCTCGGTGGACTTGCGTTCAGTTCATTGAAGCCCCTGCAGATACTGCAACGTGTCAGAATCTGTATTCCCGTGTTGAAACAGGATAATTTTCTGGTTGGCAATGTTGTCTGGTGTGAAAAGTCAGATGCTGGATATGAAGTCGGTATCGAATTCGAAAGTTCCAGGGACGTTTTTCGACTACGCATGATCGAGCAAATCTGCCATATCGAACATTATCGTAACGAGATTTCACGGGTTGAAGGGCGACGACTAAGCTCGCAGGAAGCCGCGAATGAATGGATATCTAAATTCGCCGACGACTTTCCCGCGATCTAGTGGTCGAGCAACCTGGATAAACCATAAATCATGCACGATCTTGATGGTCTGTTGGTCCCACCAGAAAAGCACGCTGCGCTATCTTCGCGCAGTGATATAAATTTTTCGCGCTAGGGATTTGTGAACAGGCAACCATCAGTCGCCATCATTGGCGCCGGCCTTGCCGGGCTAACCTGTGGAACCGCAATAAAAGGGCTGGTCGAGCGGGTCAGGATATTTGAAAAAAGTATTTTCCCCGGTGGACGGATCAGTCGATTCCGGGCCGGCGAGTTCGAATTCAATCATGGCGCTCAATATTTTACGGTTAACAACCCGTTGTTCTGGAACATTGTTTCTGCGTGGCAGTCCGAGGGTATCGTTCGCCCCTGGGATGGCTGGATTGTTGAACTGCACAAAGGCCAGGTCATGAATAGTGATATGGCAACCCAACGCTTCGTTGGTGTTCCGCGGATGCAGAAGGTTGTCGAAAATCTGGCACGTCATTGTGATCTGGTAACCTCGACTGATGTTGCGGAACTGGAACGTCAGGATGAAGGTGGGTGGCGCCTTTTTAACGAACGCGGTGATTACCTCGGTGCCTTCGATGTGGTGATAATCGCGACTGCGGCGCATCAGGTTTCCAGTTTATGCAGGGCAATTCCGGCGATCAGCAAACTGGCTGAAAATGTTGATATGACCGTGTGCTGGAGTGGCATGCTGGCGTTTGAGCGTCCGCTAAATTTGCCCTATGACGCTGCCCATGTACTCGATTCGCCATTGTCGTGGATATCTCGTTATCAAATGGTTGAATCCACCAACCCGGGCGATTGCTGGGTGTTACATGCTTCCCCTGAATGGTCGCAACAATACGCCGCCAGTTTTCGGGGTCGCGTCATGCATGCCATGCTCGAGGCATTCTGGACCGCCACGGATCTGGCAGAACGCAAACCATCATCGGCTTCGGTGCACTGTTGGAAACATGCATTGCCAATCAATCCGATTGATCAGGATTCGCTGTTTGTTGAATCCGAAGCCATTGGCGCATGTGGCGACTGGTGTACCGCGCCGCGGATAGAAGGCGCCGTGTTGAGCGGGTTCTCGATGGCAGACCGGGTGATGAAATTTATCAACAAGTCGATGTCTTGATGATTGAAATGGAACAGCCAAATCCTTTTTCCCTGGCAACCTATGGATGATCGAGTCCGCATTGACAAGTGGCTGTGGGCAGCCCGTTTTTACAAAACCCGGAAGCTGGCCAGTGAATACGTTAACACTGGCAAGGTTCGTCTGAATGGACAGCGCATCAAATCGTCGCGTGCGGTTAAACTGGATGACTGTTATCAGATTAGACAGGGCAGCGAACAATTAGAAGTTATTGTAACCAGACTTTCGCAACGACGGGGCTCCGCTACTGAGGCCGGTATGCTTTACAACGAAACTGAATCCAGCCGGGCCCGACGCGAATCCGAACAAGAACGGCGGAAACTGGCAGCCCTGCAAAAACCACGTCCGTCAACACGACCGGACAAAAAGCAACGCCGTAAAATTCGGCAATTCAGAGAAAGCGGTCAATGAGAAGCCAGGTTTTTGTATATGGAACCTTGAAGCGGGGTCAGCGGAACCACCGCTATCTGGATCAGGCGGAGTTTGTCGGAACTCACTTAACCGATGAATGTTTCAGCATGTATGAGTTTGGTGACTATCCCGCAGTGACTCAAAACGGCAGCAATGCGGTTAGTGGTGAAATTTTTCGAGTCAACCGGCAACAATTTCAACTGCTCGATGAACTGGAAAGGTATCCCCGTTTTTACCAGCGTATCAAAATCCAGACTTGTCATGGACTCGCGTGGATGTATGTTGTCAAATCTGAACTCTG
>QIJI01000355.1 GCA_003231795.1 Gammaproteobacteria bacterium | reverse complement strand
CACCGGATTTTTACATCAATCTCGAAAAGGGCGCCTCCTGGAACGGTGGCACTGCGGTTGGCGTCCCGGGAGTCGCCGCGGGCCTGTGGGCGCTGCATCAAAAGTATGGTCGCCTGAAGTGGACCGAGTTATTCGATACAGCCCTCGGACTCGCTACCGATGGCATCGAGTTTTCAGGGACCGAATCGCGTTACCTGGAATCCCAGAAAGAACGTTTTAATGCCGCCGGTATGCGTCATTTTTACAAAGACTCTCAACAACATTACCTCCCGGGAGAGGTATTGAAGCAACCGGCGCTTGCAGCCGCGCTTGAATTGTTTCGGGATCAGGGTCCAGCAGGTATTTACCGCGGTGATGTTGCGCGCGATATTGCCGATTCTGTTCAGGCGGCCGGTGGTGTCATTACGACTGCCGACATGGCCGCTTACCAGGTACGCTGGCTGTCACCACTGGAAACCGAATTTAACGGACATCGTTTGTATCTGATGCCCCCACCGAGCAGCGGTGGGGTCGTGATCAAGGCGGCCTTCGAACTGTTTAAAAGAATCGACATTCAGAAACAGGCCCCGCTAAGCGTCGATGAAATACACCTGATGGCGGAAGTCCTGAATCGTTCGTTCAGGGGACGTGCCCTGTTAGGAGATCCGGACTATCACCAAAATCCATTCGATAAAATACTTTCGCCCGAATATCTCGACAAAATGGCGGCCAGCATCGATATCGCCCGTACCGCGCAGCTTGCACCGTTGGTCGAAAGTCCGTCCGACGATTCAAACGAAACGACCCAGTTTTCGATCCTCGATGCTGACGGAAATGCGATATCGATGACAGTAACGCTGAACGGTAGTTATGGCTCCGGCGTGGTATCGGAAAAGTATGGCATTTCACTCAACAATGAAATGGACGATTTCACCACTCGTCCGGGGGAACCCAATGCTTACGGCCTGCTCCAGGGCCAGGGAAACCTGGTACAGCCCGGGAAACGCCCGTTGAGTTCGATGAGCCCAACGCTGGTAGAGAAAGACGGCAGGATTGTAATGGCTCTCGGAGCAGCAGGTGGGCCGAGAATTATCAGTAGCGTAATACAGACCATTTACCGGGTGCTGGTCAGCGGTCTCGATATCGACCGTGCGGTGCAGTTTCCACGCGTACATCATCAGTTCCTGCCGAACAAACTGTATATGGACGAATTCAAGTTTTCGCCTGAAGTGATAACCGGTCTGCAGCAGCGTGGACATGTGACCGTAGAGCAGCCACCTGGTTATCTGGGCCGTATCAAGGCCATTCGATTAAATGAAAAGAATTATCTGGAAGCTGCATATGACAATCGCAGCGAAGGCGCTGTCGGGGGTTTTTAAGTTCGCAGCTTAAGGAGCCCCTGATTAATCAACCGCCGTAAGCTGTTTGTATTTTTCCATTAGCTGATCCTGTGTTTCTACGATATCGGGATTGAGCGGAATACAGTCCACCGGGCAGACCTCGACACACTGTGAAGTTTCAAAATGTCCGACACATTCGGTGCACAGCAGTGGATCAATTTCATAATATTCCTCACCGGGATAGATCGCGTCGTTGGGGCATTCGGGCTCGCATACATCGCAATTGATACATTCGTCAGTAATCATCAATGCCACGGCTTATCTCGCTCTCATTTGACAGTCTTTAACTTTTCAGTCAACCGCCGCAAAATCTCAGGATGCAGGAATTCGGAAACATCACCGTCTAGCCGCGCGATTTCACGCACCAGACTTGATGATACAAAGGCGTAGTGTTGCGCTGCGGTCAGAAAAACTGTTTCTATTTCCGGAGCCAACGAGCGGTTCATACCGGCCAACTGGACCTCATATTCGAAATCGGATATCGCGCGTAATCCTCGAATTATGACATTGGCATTACTCTCACGTGCAACATCGATCAGCAGGCCTGAAAACGGTTTGATCGAAATTCGATCGTTACCTGCAAACACGGTTTCGAGCATGTCGAAACGTTCATTAATGTCGAAAAATGGCTGCTTGGCAAGACTGTCAGCAACGCCGATAACCACATGATCGAACATTTTTAAAGCGCGTTCGCAAATATCGATATGACCCCGGGTAACCGGGTCGAATGTTCCAGGATAAATGGCGGTAGCCGTCATAAATTACCTCAGTTGATGCACAGCGCTGGCGAGATCGGCAAAGTTTAACCAGTTAGCCGCCATTCGGCTATAGCGTAATTGACCTGTCCAGCACGCTTCTGCTTTAACCAGTGAAGCCGTGACGAAGGCAGTTCGAACGATTCCTGATACGGCCATTCGAAATAAACCCTGGCTGCATCACGCAAACAACCCGCAGCTTCGAGCAGCCTGAACACCCGTCCGCGCAACTCGGGTTCAGCATAAGGAGGATCGATAAAAACCAGGTCGAAACCCGGCCCCAGTTGTTCGATAACCCCGGTCATATCCGCATCAATGATTTGCGCCTGTGTCGCATCTAATCGGGTCGCCAGTTCGCGTAATCTCGCGACGGCTTCTGGTAGTTGTTCGATCGCCACCAGTTGCTTTGCACCTCGCGACAAGGCTTCGAATCCCAGCACCCCCGACCCGGCAAAGCAATCGAGTACTACTGCCTCCCGACAATGCGAATCGAGCCAGTTAAACAGGGTTTCACGGATACGATCAGGGGTCGGACGCAAACCTTGTGCATCGGTAACCGATATTTTAGTGCCGCGCCAAAGACCTGCGATAATTCTAACCTGGGATTTCATATTTTACCGACTCGGTGTGCACAGTTGGAATCGCTTTCTGTTAGCATATTGTGCCTGAAAAATGTTATTTGGAAAAACGATGTTCGGATTTAATTCCGCCGACAAAAAAGAAAACGAATCGCCTGGTGGTCTATTCGCATCCCTGCGCCAACGCCTCTCGAAAACCAGAGATAGCCTGTCTTCAGGACTGGGCGACCTGCTGTTGGGTAAGAAGCAAATCGACGGTGCATTGCTCGAACAGCTTGAAGACCAATTGTTAATGGCAGATGTCGGAATGCAGGCAACCCGGAAAATTACCACGCAATTGACCGAATCTTTGCAGCGTAAACAGCTATCCGATGGTGATGGCTTGATGGCTACGTTAAAAGTTATCATGTCCGGGATTCTGGCGCCCTGCGCGGTGCCGCTGATTATCGATACATCGCGTAAACCTTTCGTCATACTGATGATCGGTGTCAACGGCGCGGGTAAAACCACAACTGTCGGCAAGCTGGCGCAACAATTCAAACAACAGGGTCTTAAAGTCATGCTTGCGGCTGGAGATACCTTTCGTGCTGCCGCGGTCGAGCAACTTCAAAGCTGGGGAGATCGCCTTGAAGTACCAGTAATCAAACAAGGCCAGGGAGCAGATTCAGCTTCGGTTATTTTTGATGCCTTGCAATCGGCACAATCACGTGACATTGATGTATTAATTGCCGATACTGCTGGGCGTTTGCATACACAAATGAGTCTGATGGACGAGCTCGAAAAAATCAAACGCGTAATGACCAAGCTTGATCCCGAAGCCCCTCATGAAACCTTGTTGGTGCTCGATGCCGGTACCGGTCAGAACGCAACGACCCAGGCCAGTAAATTCAAGGATAGCATCGGTGTCACCGGTATCGTGCTGAGCAAACTTGATGGCACCGCCAAAGGAGGCATGATCTTCGGCGTCGCAGAACAGTTAAATACGCCGATTCGATATATCGGAGTCGGCGAAGCCGTTGACGATTTACGTCTTTTTGACAGCGACGAATTTGTCGACGCGCTGCTTACGGACACCTGATCTCCCGATGATCGAGTTTCACAATGTCACCAAACGGTTTGAGGGCGGCTACGAAGCACTGAATAACGTTTCGTTGCAACTGGCCAAAGGTGAAATGGCATTCCTGACCGGCCATTCGGGTGCCGGTAAAAGCACTGTACTCAAAATTATCGCGCTGATCGAAAAGCCAACCCGCGGGCAGGCGCTGCTAAACCGTATCAATCTGAACACCGTGGCACGATTTCGAGTGCCCTATATTCGCCGCAATATCGGTATCATCTTTCAGGACCACCAACTATTGTTCGACCGGCCGGTGTTTGATAATGTTGCGCTACCATTGCTGATTCAAGGCTACCGTCGAGCGGAGATTGCCAGGCGAACGCGGGCCGCACTGGACAAAGTAGGCCTGTTACACAAAGAGAAGTCGATGCCAATCACTCTCTCCGGGGGTGAGCAACAGCGTGTCGGAATCGCACGCGCGGTAGTACACAAACCGATGATTTTACTGGCGGACGAACCGACCGGTAATCTCGATCCGGTCCTGTCACGCGAAATCATGCAGATTTTTGTCGATTTCAATCGGGTAGGTGTAACCGTAATGGTAGCCAGTCACGATCTCGCATTGATCGATGAACTGGATAAACCGCGCATGACGCTGGAGCACGGAAAACTTATTCTCAACGATCTCGATACCACGCAGGTTGGCCATGCCTACGACCAGGATAATTAATGATGGGGGCTAATATCCGGCGCCAGAAACTAGCCACAACGAATCGTATTTTCGCCTACTTGATTCACCATCTGCAGTCACTGGTGTTCAGCCTTGGAAAAATATACCAGGCCCCGACAACCACGATTATGACAGTGGCGGTAATCGGTATTACCTTGTCTCTGCCCGGCGGTTTTTATCTGTTTCTCAAAAATATCGATGCGCTGTCAGGAGATTTTCGCTCGAGTTCACAAATAAGTCTGTACCTGGATCTGACAATTAGTGAAAAACAGGCACGCGCCGTTGAACAACAAATCAAAACTTTCGAAAACGTCGTTTCAACCGAGTTCATTTCGCGTGACCAGTCACTCAAGCAATTTCGTGAAGACTCAGGGTTTGGCAAAAGTATCGATACATTGAGCAGTAATCCACTGCCGCATACGATTATTGTTGAGCCCCCCGATGATGTAGACACGTTCGAAATAAAGAACTTGCTCAACGCATTGCAGGCAATACCTGACGTCGAAATTGCCAAACTGGACACCGAATGGCTGGAGCGGCTTTACACGATCATCGAGATTGCAAAACGATCAGTCATAATTATCACGATTCTGTTCAGCTGTGCTGTTTTACTAATTATCGGAAACACGATACGACTGGACATTCAAAATCGCTACCAGGAAATCATCGTAACCAAACTGATCGGCGGGACCGATGCATTTATACGTCGTCCTTTTTTGTACGGTGGGGTCTGGTACGGAATGCTGGGAGGGCTGATATCCTGGTTAATTGTCGAAATCGGCTATCTCGCGATTTCGGGCCCGCTGGAGCGACTCAATTTGCTTTACCAGTCAGAGCTGACATTAGTCACTTTTTCATTTCACGACTTTATCATTCTGATAACATCTAGTACTCTACTTGGATTGGCAGGCTCCTGGATTGCTGTTGCCAGGCACCTGAATCTAATAGAACCAACATAACAAGATACCAAATGTCCGGAAAACGCCGACTATTAATTATTGATTCCTCTGACTCGGCTCGAACTATTCTGTTCAAGGAAATTTCGAGCAACGCGCCAGATCTTGACATCATTGCCTGCGGTAGTGGTAAGGAAGCGCTGACGGCAGTTAGGCGTTTCGAATTCGAGATCATTACTACCGGCATCGCGTTACCTGATATGGACGGTTATGAATTAATCGAGCAGATTCGCAATACCCCGAAAAACAAGGATACCGCGATATTTGTTGTATCGGGCGATACCGAAACACGGATTGTTGGCGGTGATATCGAAGATACGAATGCGGTTACCGCCTACTTCGACAAGGCCGAAGGCCACAAATCGCTGGTGAATTTTATCCTCAACTTCCTCGGTACCCAGGATGAATTTCCGGTCAAATTGCTTTATGTCGACAAAAGCGCGACTTCAACTGCGATCACGTCCTCGATCCTGGAAAAGAATAATATTCAATATCATCACTTCCGTGAGGCTGAAGAAGCTATCGAGTTTCTAAAGACTGACCTGGAAACAACCACAAATAGCAGCTTTGATGTCATGATAACCGACCTGATGATGTCCAGCGGAATGACCGGTTTCGAATTGATCCAGGCAGTACGTAACGATCTCGGACTCGACTATCTGGCCTTGCCGATACTGTTAATGACGATTGAACCCGGGGAAGACGAAAAAACCGACTTTACCGGAATTTTCGGCGCGGGTACCAACGATTTCATTACCAAACCGGTTGACGAGGAAGATTTGCTGGCTCGCCTGCAAACTCTGGTTAATATCAAACGTCAAAGCGAAGCCCTCAATCCCTGATCGACTAGGCCCTGATCAACTAGGCACTGATCGACCAGCCCCAATCCGACCGGCGGCCATACACCCTATCATAACCAGCGTCCAGGAAATTTATTTTGCTGGAATCGTTGCGCTCGGAAATGCAATCTCTGTCCAGGGTTACGTTCCGACACGGTATCCCTGAATCCCGGCCTCAACTGATACCGATATCGGGACAAACCGGAATTTTGCTCCGATCACAACTGTCAGCGGCCCACTTTCTTCTTAATATCCATACATTTAACACCTATATTAATAAATGCTAATTTACTTGAACTGTTTGGGATGTTTATGCTCTAATACTTAGCACTCGAACGGCAGGAGTGCCAAAAACTGCCACCAAACGAGGAATTTATGAGCACACAACTGGTCAATACAGCGAACAAAATGCCCGCACTAATGAGCGGTAGTCTGGATGCCTATATACAGGCAGCCCGAAGCGTGCCGATATTAACCCTTGAAGAAGAATACGCTCTGGCCCTGGATTTGCAGGAAACAGGCAATATCGAGTCAGCGCAAAAGCTGGTTTTGCCGCATTTACGTTTCGTCATTAAGGTCGCAAACAACTATGCTGGTTACGGCCTGTCGATTGCCGATCTGATCCAGGAAGGAAGCATCGGATTGATGAAAGCTGTAAAGCGTTTTCGTCCCGAAGTCGGCGTGCGCCTGGTCTCGTTTGCTGTGCACTGGATAAAAGCGGAAATTCACGAATTTATTCTGAAAAACTGGCGCATCGTCAAGGTCGCAACTACCAAGGCACAACGTAAACTGTTTTTCAAACTGCGCAGTCAGAAGAAACGTCTGGGCTGGTTCAAGTCAGATGAAATCGACCATGTCGCGGAGACGCTGGGAGTCACGCGCGAAAATGTGATCGAAATGGAAAATCGACTGAACAACCACGATATCGGTTTCGACCCGACCAGTGATGAAGACGATGACACTGCTTTTCTGGCGCCCGCCAATTCGCTCGCGTCCAATACACCGTCCCCTGAACTACTGCTCGAGACGCAGGACTCTACTGACAATAATTCGCAGATGCTGGGTGATGCCATGGGAAATCTGGATGATCGCAGTAAAGCCATCGTCACCCGTCGCTGGTTGATTGAACCGAAGGCTACCTTGCATGAACTGGCCGCTGAATATGGTGTTTCAGCAGAGCGTATTCGCCAGATTGAAAGCAACGCATTCAAAACAATCAAGTTATCTTTTGCCTGAAATGCAAACCGTAGTTTTGCTCAGAAGCCCGGAATCTCCGGGCTTTTTTTATAAACTCAATCCGAGCACGGATCTTATGTACAGGACGTACGGTATGCCGATTTCGCCTAAAGCGCCTACTTTTGGTGCAGGAGCAAAAATCGGTGACGCGGCAATCGCGGAAGAAGACACTATAGCCAGTAGACGAAGATGAACAGTCCTAGCCAGACTACATCCACAAAGTGCCAGTACCAGGCGACTGCTTCAAAAGCAAAATGTTTTTCGGCGGTGAAATGCCCTTTTGCGGATCGAATCAGGATGATGGTCAGCATGATTGCACCCATGGTTACATGAAATCCGTGAAAACCGGTCAACATGTAGAATGTACTGCCGTAAATACCCGAATCAATCCGTAAATTCAATTCTTCGTAAGCGTACACATACTCTACGCCCTGCAAAATAACAAAGCCAAAACCAAGCACGACGGTAGCAGTTAACCAGTACACCAGCTTGGTCTGATCACCCCGTTTCAAAGCCCAATGCGAAAAGGTGACCGTGACACCAGAGGTCAACAAAATTACGGTATTCAATGCCGGCAGACCCCAGGCACCCATCGCCTCTCGTGCGACTTCATATTTATCTGCCAGTGGAACCGCAAGCAACGGCCAGGCAGCTTCGAAGTCAGGCCATAAATATTGCGCTGTCGCGGCGTTATTGGAAGCGCCATCGAGCCACGGAATCGAATATTGACGGGCGTAGAACAGCGCGCCGAAAAAAGCTCCGAAAAACATGACTTCCGAGAATATGAACCAGCCCATACTCCAGCGATAGGTCATATCGACCTGATCGTTGTAGAAACCGGCCAGTGATTCGTCGATGACTTGTCCGAACCAGCCGAACATCATGAATATCACAATTGCGATGCCGACAAAAACAGGGGTCAGGCTCCAGGTACCTTGCAGAAAATTGGCCAGGCTGATCGCTGTCAGGAACAGTCCGACTGAACCGATGATTGGCCAATAGGTGCCATGTGGCACGTAATAATCTTTGTTTGACACTGTACTCATGGACTATCCTCTTTATTGCTGAATACTCTAAAACCGATTATCCCTTGTCCAGACCGAAAAACGTATACGACAAGGTTATCTGTTTAATATTATCCGATATGTCGGTTCCGACGATAAATCGTAGCGGCATATCCCGGGTTTCAAACCCGGCCAGCTCCTGCTGAGTAAAACAAAAACACTTCGTTTTATTAAAGTGCTGTGCAGCCTGACCCGGCGAAACACTGGGTACTGCCTGACCCAGGGTCAATTTACTACTACTATTACGAACCCGATACATGGCTTCGTATATCTGCCCCGGGTGAACTTCCATTTTCCTCACCAGCGGTTCGAAGCTCCATGGCAACCCGGTAATACTTGCCAGGAAACGCACCTCTATCGTTCTTGAGATATCGATCAGACTGGTATCAATATCAGATGCCTCAATCCGTCCAGTCTTGCCATTCATTCCGGTGATATCGCTAATCACATCGTAAAGCGGTATCAACGCGAAACCAAAGCCGAACATCAGAAATGGAATCATGATCAATTTTAAAGCACTGACCTTCATCCTAAATTTCCCCAGCGGAAAGTCGCGACGAAAAACATCACGACTATCAACAGATGCACAATCACGATTAGCCGGGTTCGTTTGCGCCGTTCCGGAGAAATTTCATCCCGCTTTTGTGGTTCGCCTTGCATCAGAACCTGACTACTTGATTTCAGGTGCCGTAGTAAAACTGTGATACGGCGGTGGTGAGGACAACTGTTCGAATTCCAGACCTGTAGCACCTTCCCATACAATATCGCTAGCTTTTTCACCGCCCTTGATCGTCTTGATCACAATATACAGAAAAAATACCTGCGCCAGGCCAAAGGCGAAACCACCAAGGCTCGATATCATATTAAAATCGGCGAATTGCAACGAGTAATCCGGAATCCGTCGCGGCATTCCCGCGAGTCCGAGAAAATGTTGTGGGAAAAACAGCACGTTAACCGAAATGGTCGACCACCAGAAGTGAATCTTGCCCAGCCTTTCATCGTACATATGCCCGGTCCACTTGGGCACCCAGTAGTAAAAGGCAGCAATAATCGAGTAAAGTGCGCCGGTTACCAGTACATAATGGAAGTGGGCCACGACAAAATAAGTATCCTGATACTGCGTATCAACCGGGGCCACACCCAGCATCAGTCCGGACAAACCACCGATAGTAAACATGACAATAAATCCCAGCGCCCACAACATCGGAGTCTCGAAAGTCATCGATCCCTTCCACATCGTAGCGATCCAGTTGAATATCTTGACCCCGGTCGGAACCGAAATCAGGATGGTCGCGTACATGAAATAGAGCTCACCCGCTACCGGCATACCGACCGTGAACATGTGGTGCGCCCATACCATGAATGACAGGATAGCGATCGACGCAGTCGCATAAACCATCGAGCTATATCCAAACAGCCGCTTGCGCGCGAAGGTCGGAATAATCGCGGAGATGATACCAAATGCAGGCAAAATCATGATATAGACTTCAGGATGTCCAAAAAACCAGAATATGTGCTGGAACAAAACCGGATCACCACCGCCGGCGGCATCGAAGAATGAAGTACCAAAATGACGATCGGTCAGCATCATGGTAACCACACCGGCAAGTACCGGCATAACCGCAATCAACAGATAAGCGGTAATCAGCCAGGTCCATACGAACAGAGGCATTTTCATCAGAGTCATGCCTGGCGCACGCATATTTAAAATGGTAGCGATGATATTGATCGCACCCATGACCGAAGAGATACCCATCAAGTGCACTGCGAAAATGAAGAAATCCGTTGAACCGGGTGCGAAGGTAGTCGATAGGGGCGCGTAGAAAGTCCAGCCAAACGCCGGACCTCCGCCTTCCATGAAAGGAGTCGAAGCCAGAATGGCGAAAGCAAACGGCAGAAGCCAGAAGCTCCAGTTATTCATACGCGGCAGTGCCATGTCGGGGGCACCGATCATCATCGGTATCAGCCAGTTGGCGAGACCGACAAAGGCCGGCATGATCGCGCCGAATACCATCACCAGCCCGTGCAAGGTGACCATCTGGTTGAAAAAATGAGGATCCATAAACTGCAACCCGGGCTGGAATAATTCGAGGCGGATAATCATCGCCATCGAACCGCC